>JAKJHA010000330.1 GCA_022704125.1 Verrucomicrobiota bacterium
TCTCAAGCGGGGCCAGGTCGAAGGCCTGGCTGAGCCGTTCACGCCACTCGGCCGGCAGCGTGGTGATGTCGTTCCACGAGAGGGCAAAGGTCTGATAGAGCCCGGTGGCAATCTGTGCCGCACGGAAGGGCGGCAGCCCAAGTTCCTTGCACAACGGTTTCCATTCGTCGGGCAGCAAGCCCCAGGCGGAGGGACGAAGCGGCGCGTTCACTCGGGGGTGTCCTTGATGCCTTGCCGCGGCTTGAGCAGCGGATTCTTCCATTCGGATTTTTCCGCCGGCGTGAAACCGGCGTTGGGCGCGTTCTTTTCAGACGAGATAAACGGCTTGCGCTCCTGAATGGCGCGGGGGTCAGCCTTGAGGGTCGAGACGGCGATGTGTTTGTGTTGCTGGTATGGTGTCGCCTCGACCCGCTGCGGCGCCGCGGCGCGTGGTGCCTCCGCAAACGTTTTGGCGCGGCGGAACGGGTTCCACCAGGACCGAGAGGCTGACGCCGTAATGGGTTTGCCGATCGTGCGCGTCGCGCGCGCAGGCGGCGTGTATACCGGTGCCTGATAGGTTTTGGCGTTGCCTGCGGATTTGCGCGGTGCATAGGCGCGAGACGAATACGTCGTCTCGTCGCTGTCTGCGGCGAATACGCATCCTGCGCATACCGCACAGAGCGCAACGGATATTTGAATGCTGCGGGTCATGAGGCTCCGCAGCGGCCGTTTTTAGAGCTGTGCGCGGCCGGCGCCTTAAAGGTTTCGATCGTCTGTCGGAGCATGGAAATGATCTGGTCGTAATCGGCATTCTGGCTGACGGTCAATCGCAGGATGGCGGCCTCCAACTGTGCGTACACCAAATCGGTCGCGAGGCCGGCGTTGAGTTTGCGCAGTTCCCCGCGACGAATGCCTTCGGTAATCAGGCTGTGGATGATGCGCCTCAGACCGATGGTGTGACTGTGAATGTTTCGCGACAAATTGTGGCCGGCACGCTGCGACGCCAGCACGTAATCGAGAATCACCGTCAAAATGACGCGCTGCTCAAACAAAAGCTGAATCACTGCGGTCATGACACGATCGAGCCGGGTGAGCGCGCTGGTTTTGGAGGAGAGCGCCTCGTTGAAGCGCCCGATCAGCAGATAGGATACTTCCCAGATCGCCGTGTTGAAGATTTCGCGCTTGTTCCGAAAATACTTATAGAGAGTCGTGCGGGCAATCGCACAACTGTCAGCAATTTTTTGATAGGTGACGCCATCATACCCCTGCTCCGCAAAGAGTTGGATCGATTTTGCGATGATGATGCGCTTCCGCGCCTCGTGGTCGATGACGATGCCCATCCGCTTCTGCTCCCGAAAACGGTCCTCAAAAAAACAGAGTCCATTGTTTCGGATTAAGAGTGTGCCGTCAAGCTTCGAGAGTGACAGCTACTCTGGTCGTTCCCACATCAGAGAAGCATCATCATGAAGCCGGTCTTCGTCACCTTGAGCCAGAGGCCCGTGGCATCTTTCTGCACCTGTACGCTCATGCCGGCGATGTTGACGAAGGAGGTCTCCACGCCGTTCAGCTTCACCGTCCAGTCTGCGAGCAGTCCGCCGCCA
>JAKJHA010000106.1 GCA_022704125.1 Verrucomicrobiota bacterium
GAGCCGCATCTGGTGGAGACCGATGACGGTCGTTTGGTGGCACAGTTCCGGTTCCACGCCAAACCCGCGCCGGGCGCGAAGCACCGCGACGAGGCACAATGCAAGCTGCGGCAGGCCGAGAGCCGCGACGGAGGCAAAACGTGGACGCGCATGGTGCCCACCGAGATGCAGGGGTATCCGCCGCACCTGATCAAGTTGCGTGGCGGTCGCTTGTTGACAGTCTATGGTCGCAGGCTTGGTCCTGGCTTCGGCGAGTATGCGTGTCTTAGTGACGATCACGGGCGGACCTGGGATGTCGCCAACGAAATCAAGTTGGCCGGCCATTTCAACGGTGATCTTGGCTACCCCGCTTCGGTACAGCTTCCGGATGACACGATCCTCACGATCTACTATCAGGCGGAAAAGCAGGGCGAGCAAACGTGTCTGATGGCGACCAAGTGGCGCGTCAAGCCGTGACGTCAAGCCGTGATTACGCTTTGAAAGGCGCAGGCCAAACGAGAGAGAAACGCGGCATACAGATCAGTCCTCGTCCAGTTCCGCCATCAGTTGATCGGCTGAACCACGCGCACATCGTCCGGCGCAAGTATCGGCTTCGGAAAGCGCAACTCGCAGTGCCGAAAGTTCGCCTTCCGTTACCTGAAACATCTCCCTATTCATCACCACATACTTGTTCGTTTCCCGCTGATTTTTGCCCCCACATTTTTTCCATTGCCTCAATTTCTTTGATGTATTGATTGTCAGACGACATGGCTTGTTGCTTTAAGTGTTTCTCAACCTCTTCAAACAAGATCGCCTTGTAGTGTGACGAAACAATTGTCCAAAAAACTTGCTGGTCTGAACTCAGAGGTGGGCCATCTACCAAAGGATTGGCGTAAATCGGATACATTCTTTCTATGGTCACCCCCCAACGCGTAAAAGAACGTAAGCCAGTCCCGTATGACGGATCGAAAGTACTTTCGATATCTTTGAGAATCACTTCTATTGCACGATCCCGCACGTCTCTACTAGGACTCAACAATTCCGCAACTCGATACCTGATCACTTCAGGATCAAGTCTCTGAACTGATAATCCGTTTTTCAGGGCATTGTAAGACAAAGGATCGGTAGTACGATTTTGTACTTCACATCCACGTAACCCATCCAAGGCACGCACAACAGACTCTGACCGAACATCGATTAATGCCGATAAAAGAGCAACGCCATTTGTTTTATCACAAGTCAACAACCGGATTCGATCACGAGCGGGATCATTGTTGGTTGCCTTAACACACTCATCTTTTGAATCAAATATCTCCAAAATTTCAGCACCCCATCCCTCGGCTAGGTAAATCACATACGGGTGTGTGAAAAACATACCCAAAAAGACAATTAAAAATATGACGATGATGAGCAACTTCTTATTCATGGGAAGAGTTTCTCATACTCTCTGTGGTAGTAATCACGCCTTGAAGCAGGCGGTCAGGTGATTCGGGTCGCGAGGCGAGGGCTTCAGGATCGGCGCCGCCGCGCGGCAGGTGTCGTCCGCCAGCGGGCAACGCGGCGCGAAGGCGCATCCGCTCTGGGGACGGCGGCTGGCGGGTTCCGAGGGAACGCCGGTCTCCTCCGGTAGCGGGACTCCGATTTTCGGCACAGCGCGCAACAGCAACTGCGTGTAAGGATGGGCCGGTTCACCGAGGACCGTTGGCGCCGGACCGGTCTCGACGATGCTGCCCAAGTACATTACGGCGATGCGGTCCGCAATGTGCTGCACAACGCCGATGTCATGCGTGATGAAGAGATAGGCCAACCCGCGCTTTTCTTGCAGGTCTTCAAGCAAATTCAGCACTTGGGCACGCACGGAGAGATCGAGGGCGCTGACCGCCTCGTCGCAGATCAGGAGTTGCGGTTCGAGCGCCAGCGCGCGCGCGATGCAGAGGCGTTGACGCTGGCCGCCGGAGAAGGCATGCGGATAACGGTCGAGAATATCGTCAGACATGCCGACATCGGCGAGCAACCGGACGGCCGCTTCGCGACGGTTCTCGCGCGTGACCAGCCCGTGCGCCAGCATGGCTTCTGTCAGGATGTCGAGCACGGTGTGGCGCGGATTCAACGAGGCGTAGGGGTCTTGGAAGACCACCTGCACGGTGCGGCGGTAGGCATGGAGCGCCGCGCCGCGCGCACGCAGGACATTGACCCCGTCGACATGGATCGTGCCTTCGCGCGGACGCTCCAGACGGAGTATCGAGCGGGCCAGCGTCGATTTGCCGCACCCCGATTCGCCAACGATACCCAGCGTCTCGCCGCGCGCCAAGGTCAAGTCGACACCATCCACCGCACGGACGTATCCGACCGTACGGGCGAACACGCCCTTTTTCACGGGATACCAAGTCTTTAAGCCTCGGATATCGAGCAACGGTTGAATGGGCGAACTAGGAAACTGCATGGGGGCATTATAGAAGGGTGCAAATGGAGATGTCCACGCTAAACCCATGAAAACCGCATCTTCGGGTTTGACTGATTTTATACGCCGCATCATAATGCGTGCGTTGATCACGGAGGCAATGCATGAAAATGAAGAGACTGGTTTTGTGTGTCGCAGTGGCGGTAATGGGAGGGTGCGTGTTTGCGAAGCCCATCACGATGATGAGCTATAACATTCGCATCGGTTGTGGGTTTGATGGCCCGTTCAATTTGCCGAAGGGGAACTTTGGGCATCTGCCGCAAGTGGCAGAGGTGATCCGGGCCGCCGATCCGGACTGGGTTGCGCTCCAAGAGATCGACAACAAAACCAAGCGTGCTGGATTCGTCGACCAGACGGCGGAGCTTGCGAAACTCTGCGGCATGAAGGGTACGTTTGTGCGCAAGACACTTGCGACACAGCGTCGTGGTTTCCGCATGTTGAGCGATGCCACGGAGGAGGAGGTGGTCGAAGGCGGCGAGTACGGGCTGGCGGTTCTTTCCAAGGAGGAGCCGATTAAGGTTTCCAAGGTCCTGGTTCCGGGACAGAGCCATACGCGATGCATTTTGTTTGTCGAGTTCGCGGATTATGTTGTCGCCTGCGTGCATTTTCCGCTGAAGGAAGAACACCGCGTCTTAGCCGCCCAGGTCGCATTGGTAAATGCCGCAGATTATCGGAAGCCCGTATTTCTGGTGGGTGACTTCAACGCTGAGCCAACGGCGAAATCGATCATAGAGTTGAAAAAGGGCATGACGATTCTTAACGATCCGTCTGTGCCCACATTTCCCTCATCCGTACCCGACCGCTGCATCGATTACATCATGGTCAACACACCTTTCGCCGACCGTGTGAGCGTTATAGACCGTCAAGTGCTCGCCAAGCCCGATGTAACCGACCATTGTGCTGTCATCGTCAAAGCGATTCTAAAGCCGTAAGCGGAGAGTTCGAAGAGTACCGCAGAGCCCTGTTTTACACTCGTCGTTGCGAGCCACTGCGTGGCCGCAACAACACTCAGTTTTCAATGCGCAACCAGCCGACTTGCCAAGGGGCGACGGCGGGGAGGGTGATGAGGACGTCCTGACCTTCCCGGCGCACGGTGAGGGAGAGCGGCTTTTCTCTGGGGGTCAGCCACTCGATGTGCGTGATGCCTGTGGGACAGCCGCGCAGGCGCAGAGTGGTCGGCGGCTGGGTGTCGATGGCGGTGTTGATCAGCGCGACGCTGCGCAGATCTCCCGCCATCGATACGCGCGGGATGACGACGGCTTGCGCGGCATTTTCCACAAAGACCGGCAGTCGGTTCTGGGCTACCCAATCAGCCGCCAACAGCAGTTGCCGCCGCCGCGCCTCGCTCGCGTAGGTCGAGAAACCATCGAAGCCGAAGGCCGCGAGACGACCGCCGGTGGGCAGTTCAATCAGGACGGAAGCGGCCTCTAAGACTTGGCCCTGCGCGTCCCGGTAGCGTCCGATTACGCGCGCCGCGTCGTTCGACGGGAACAGCGCAAATGTGTTCTCAGCCAGAGCCTGCGGCCGCCAGGCGTAACCCACGCGGTTGACGTTCAGTTCGTCGTCGGTGAACTCTTCAACGAGTTGCTGTGCATTGCATGACCGGGTGCCCATCTGGATGCGCGCGCCTGCACCCCGCGCTTGCAGGGCGGCGACGGCGGTGCCGTCCAGCAGCACACCGCCGGAGAGCACGCGCTGCAGCTCGACGTCGCTCATGTCGCTGACATTTGCGGCGGTGAGCAGGTAGCCGGCCAGATGGGGCGAGCCGGGACAGACCGGCAGGCCAAGCGGTGCGAGCGCGTCCGCCGCGTGGAGCGTGGCGGGGGGCGTGCGCGGTTTGCGAGCGGCGGCGCTTTGCGCGTGAAAGGGGAGAAGTCCGCCGGGGCGTGTCTCGCGGTTGTGGCGGGCATAGGCCTGAAGGAAGGGACGCCAGAAGGTCAGTTCGCTGAAATAGACACTGGCAAACCGATCGGCGGTTTCATGCGCGTTGCGCAGGAAGTCGAACTCGACCGCATCCGCGCCGTAGGCGAGCATCAGGAAGCTCTGCACGCACAGGCCGTGCGCGGTGGCGGAGGAGGCGAACGCCGCGCCGTCGCCGATCCGCGCGACGGTTTGTTTGGACGACGCGGCGAAGCGCAACGCCTCGCTGACCATGCAGCGCGGCTGGCTGCCGTCGGGGAATGCAAAGATGAAAGGCGGCTCGGCGGTCGGCGTGGTAACAGCGTCGAAACAGGCAGGGTAGCGTTCCAACGCGGCGGCGAGCGCGGTGTCGGCGGGATCGCCGATCAGCGTCATGAAGGGCGCTTCCGCCGCGTGAAGGAGCGGAAGCGCCGAGGTGAGGAGAGCGAAGAGAACGGGAGAAAATTTCATGCACAGCCTCCACTCACACAAAGGCCACGAAGGCCATGAGGTTTTCCATTTTTGCGCGCCATCCGGAGGCCGCCCACGCCAGCTCTTGTCATCGGGCTTGCGAAGCGCTGGGAGGGGCAAGCGTCTGCTTGCCCGCGGACGAGCGACGCTCGTCCCTCCCGGTGCTCTGCGATGGAACATTAAATTCTTAACCATGAAACACATGAAACTTCATGAAAATTGAAGGCTTCCCTTTGCGTTCTTTGCGGCTATTTATGTAGCCATGCCCATTCGCGACAATTCGCCTCATTCGCGGTTAAAACCCGCAGCCATGCCACCCAAAAAACCTCTGCGTCTTTGCGTCTCTGCGTTAAAAAAACTCCTAACTCCTAACTCCTAAATGCCAACTCCTTGCACCGGCGGCGGGTGTGATGACGCTGACATCGCAGGGACTGCCGAAGCGTGCGGCGTAGGTGTTTGCCAGCGCGGCCGCTGCGGTTTCGGCGTCGCGCGGATGAACCAGAACCACGACCGAACCACCAAAGCCGCCGCCGGAGAGCCGTGCGCCGAGTACGCCGGGGATCTTTTTTGCGGCATCGACCACGGCGTCCAACTCTTCGCAGGAGTTGCCGAAGAGCACACGCGAGCTTTCATGCGAATCGAACATCAATGCGCCGAAACCGGCGGTGTCGCCGTTTGCCAACAGCTCCGCGCCCCGCAGCACACGCTCGTTCTCGCCGATCGGGTGCGCGGCGCGGTCGGCCACTTCGGTCGGCAGCCCGGCACGGTAGATCGCCCACTCGGTCATGCTGACATCACGCAGCGCCTGCACCGGGTGGCGCAGGACGCGGGCAAAGTGCGCGGCGGCCTGTTCGCACGATTCGCGCAGGCGGTTGTAGGCGCCGTCCACAAGCGCGTGCTTGGCGTGGGTGTTGCACATCAGGAAGCAGGCCTCTTCGCCCATGGGGACCGTCTCGTACGTGACGGAGCGGAAGTCGGTCTTTACCAGCCGACCGGCCTCGCCGGCCAGACTGGTGATCTGATCGAGCAGGCCGCATTTGCAGCCGGCGTAGAGGTGTTCGGCTTTCTGGCCGATCCGCGCCAGCGTAACGGTGTCGGCCTCAATGCCGTACAGGCGCGCGAGCGCCAGACCGGTGGACATCTCCAGCGCGGCGGAACTGGAGAGCCCGCTCCCCAGCGGGACATTGCCGAAGAACATGCCGTCAAAGCCGTGCGTCGCCGGACGCGCCTCGGTCAAGCCGGCGAAGGTGCCCTTGACATAGTTCTGCCAGATGTCTTCGGATGACGGCATGATGCCGGTGCAGTCGAAGGTGACCTCTTTCATCAGATCGCCGGCGACCAAGCGGCAGGTGGTGTCGTCGCGTTTGGCGGCGGCGAAGAAGGTGCCGACGTTGATCGCGGCCGAGAAGACAAACCCCTCGTTGTAATCGGTGTGGTTGCCCAGCACTTCGATGCGTCCCGGCGCGTAGGCGATCACTTCGGGTTCGCGTCCGAAGTGCGCCTGGAATTTTTTCAGTAACTCATCGTGTACAGCTTTGTTGACCATGTTGACCTCAGCTTTCGGCGGGGGCTCCTATTTTCGGATGAGCGCAAGGATTTCGTCACGCTTGGCAGCCATTAGCTCCGCATTACGGGCTTCGAGATTCAGGCGCACCAGCGGCTCGGTGTTCGAGCAGCGCACGTTGAACCACCAGTCGGCGTACTCGACGCTGACACCGTCCAACTCGAAGACGTGGCCGTCGGCATACGCGGTACGCAGTTCGTCCAGAATCGCTTTGGGGTCGCGCGTGACCTTGGAGTTGATTTCGCCGCTCGCGACGTATTTACGCAACGGCGCGATCAGCTCGGAGAGCGGACGGTCGGATTTGCTGACGATGTTGGCCAGCGAGAGAATCGCGAGGGCCGAACTCTCGGCGTAGAAATTGTCCTTGAAGTAGTAGTGGCCGCTCAGTTCGCCGGCGAAAAGCGCGTCGTTTTCGCGCATCTGCTGCTTGATGAAGGCGTGGCCGACGCGGCTCATCATCGGGGTGCCGCCTGCGGCTTCGATCGTCTCTTTAACCACCCAACTGCTACGCAAGTCGTAGAAGATCACGCCTTTGCGTTTGGACAACACGTCCTGTGCGATCAGCGCGGTGACGAGATCCATCGGGACGATCTCGCCGCGCTCGTCAACGAAGCCGGCGCGGTCGGCGTCGCCATCGTAAGCTACGCCAAAGGCGTATTTACCGGCGCGCACCTTGGCTTGCAGATCGGCGAGCGTGGCGTGATTGAGCGGGTTGGCCTCGTGATTCGGGAAACGTCCGTCCGGATCTTCGTACAGACCGTCCCACGTCAGCACGCCTTGCAGCGCCTTGACCTCCCAGATGCCCATGCCGTTGGCGAAGTCGATCGCCAGATGTATCGGCTTCGGCAATTGCGCGAACTGCGCCACATGGCGACCGTACGCCTCTTGGACATCGGCCTTGCTGATTGTTCCCGGGGTCGCGGCTTTGGGCGCGAAGCTGCCTTCGTTCACGATGCGCTCGATCTCCTTGATGCCGGTAGCGCCGCTGATCGGCACGGCTTGTGCGCGGCACAGCTTGAAGCCATTCCACTCGGCGGGATTGTGCGAGGCGGTGATCATGATGCTGGCATCCGCGCCCAGCGTGCCGTTGGCGAAGTAGGACATCGGCGTGGAACCGTAGCCGATGTCAATGACGTTAGCGCCCTGTTCGGTCAGGCCCTTGGCCAGCGCAGTGAACAGCGATTCAGAGTGGGGGCGGATGTCGCGCGCCACGACCACCTTTTTGCAGGCGGTGAAGGTCACAAAGGCGCGACCGATCGCGTATGCGATTTCATCGGTCAGATCTTTTCCGTAAATACCGCGGATGTCGTACGCTTTGTAAATACCGGCCATGAGAAACTCCTTTACCTTTTAGTTTTAACTCTCAACGTTCAACTCTCAACTTTTAACACTTCAGTTTTTGGCGGTTGGCTC
>JAKJHA010000107.1 GCA_022704125.1 Verrucomicrobiota bacterium
GGTGCTCGCGCCGCTGGTGCGCGGGCGCAAGGGACGCCACGAAGAGGTGTTTGAGTCGATCCGCCGCCAAGGGTTTGTACGCGTGCGCGTCAACGGCGAGATGCTGGCGCTCGAAGATGTCCCGCGGCTCGACAAAAACAAAAAGCACACCATCGAAGCGGTGGTGGATCGGCTGGTCGCCGGAGAGGACGTGCGGCGGCGTCTGACCGATTCGGTCGAACTGGCGCTCAAGCAGAGCGAGGGTCTGATCCTCGTGCAAAGCATGCCCCCAGAAGGCGACGCGCGCGAAGAACTCTTTTCCGAAAAGAACGCCTGCCCGGACTGCGCGATCAGCTTTGAGGAACTGAAGCCGCGCTCGTTTTCCTTCAATAACCCGTTCGGTGCCTGCCCGACCTGCGCGGGCCTCGGTGCGCAGTTGATCTTTGACGAGGACCTCGTGGTGCCCGACAAGACGCTGTCGCTGGCCGATGGCGCGATCCATGCCTGGCGGCACGGTGGCTTCCGCATGGTGGTGTACTACAAGCACCTGCTCAAGGCGGTGGCTGCGGCCTACGAGATCGACATGGACACGCCCTACAACGAGCTGCCGGAGTCGTTCCGTCAGGTGCTGTTGCACGGCTCGGGCGATGAGCCGGTCACGCTGCGCTTTTGGATGCGCGGCGCGTGGCGTAAAACCGAGAAGCCCTTTGAAGGCGTGCTGCCAAGTCTGGCGCGGCGCTACAGCGAGTCGGAATTCGACGAGATGCGCGAAAAACTGCGGCGCTACATGAGCCGCCAGATCTGTCCTGAATGCCATGGCGCACGATTGCGGGCGGAGGCGCGCGCCTGCACCGTGGCGGATCGTTCGATCGTGGAAGTCATGGCCATGACGGTCAAGCAGAGCCTGGCCTTTTTCGAAACGATCGCGCTCACCCCCACCGATGCGGCGGCCGTGGGCGAGGTGCTGAAGGAGATCCGCCGACGCTTGCAGTTCCTGAACGACGTGGGGCTCGATTACCTCACGCTCGACCGCGAAAGCTCGACCCTCTCGGGCGGCGAGATGCAGCGTATCCGGCTGGCAACGCAGATCGGCTCCGGTCTGGTTGGCGTGCTCTATGTGCTGGACGAGCCGACCATCGGCCTGCACCCGCGCGACAACGAACGGTTGGTCGCCATGCTGCGCCAGCTCCAGCAGCGCGGCAACACCGTGCTGATCGTCGAGCATGACGAAGAGATGATCCGCTCGGCGGACTACATCGTGGACATGGGGCCCGGTGCCGGACGTGAGGGCGGCGAGGTGGTGTATCAAGGCGAGCTGGCGGGACTGCTGGCATGCGAGCGTTCGCAAACCGCGGCCTATCTCTCCGGACGGACGCGCATCGAGGTGCCCGTAACGCGCGTCAAGCCGGGCAAGGCGCGTCTCAAAATCACGGGCGCTTCAGAAAACAACCTCAAGAACATCGATGTCGAAATCCCGCTCGGCTGTCTGGTCTGCGTGACCGGCGTCTCCGGTTCAGGCAAGTCCACGTTGGTGAGCGACATCCTCAAGCGGCATCTCTTCCGCCACTTCTACGATTCCAAAGAACGGCCCGGCGCTTTCAAGAAGATCACTGGCATCGAGCAACTCGACAAGGTCATCGAGATCGACCAGAGCCCGATCGGACGTACACCGCGTAGCAATCCTGTCACCTACACCGGTGCCTTCACGCCGATCCGCGAACTGTTCGCCGCCACGCCCGCCGCCAAAGTGCGCGGTTACGGGTCGGGACGTTTTAGCTTCAACGTTAAGGGCGGACGTTGCGAAGTGTGCAAAGGCGACGGCGTGCGCCGCCTGGAAATGCACTTCCTGCCGGACATTTATGTGCCGTGCGAGCAGTGTAACGGCCTACGCTACAACAAAGAGACCCTGAGCGTGCGGTACGGCGGCAAGACCATCGCCGAGGTGCTCGACATGACGGTGGATGACGCTCTGGATTTCTTCGCGCCGCTGCCCAAGATCGCCAACAAGCTGCGCACGCTCTCGGAGGTCGGACTCGGCTACGTGCGTCTCGGCCAGCCATCGACCACGCTATCAGGCGGCGAAGCGCAGCGCATCAAGCTCTCGGCCGAGCTTTCCAAACGTGCGACCGGCAAGACGCTCTATCTGCTGGACGAACCGACCACCGGCCTGCACTTCGCGGACGTACACAAGCTGCTCGACCTGCTGTTGCGTCTGCGCGAGTCCGGCAACACGGTCGTGGTGATCGAGCACAACCTCGACATCATCAAGTGCGCCGATTTCATCATCGACCTCGGCCCCGGCGGCGGTGATGAAGGCGGGCGGCTGGTTGCCACCGGCACCCCCGAAGAAGTCGCCGCCTGTCCCGACTCCTACACCGGACGCTTTTTGGCGCGGTTTTTTTAACGCAGAGGCGCAGAGACGCAGAGGTTTTTTGGAGGCAGGGCTGGCCGCAAGTCGCAAGTCGCAGGTCGCGAGTCAACCTCTCTTATTGCGACCACCCAGTGGTCGCAATGATGAGTGTAAAAGCCCTGCTCTCTTGTTCCACGCGAAGGCGCAAAGACGCGAAGGCTGGGGGCGAGTGTCCCCACGAGCCGCAGCCGCGCTGTGCGCGGAATCACAGCCCCGAAGGGGCGGCTTCACCTTGGCCCAGGGCAAGCGCAGCGCAGCTCTGGGTCTGGGAACGAGAGGCCGTTGTTAGGAGCCTAATCTAGCCTTCTTTTTCTGTCCGCCGGCGCATAGATGTAGAATGCCTTGCCGATGATTGCGCGCCGTTTGATAGGTCCGAAATAGCGTCCATCCAGACTGTTTAGAGTGTTGTCACCGAGAACGAGATACTCGTCGGGACCGAGCGTGATTCTAGCTGACGGTGAGGCCAGCGGTGCCGGATAAGAGGGGGGGACCTTGGCCGGATAGAATCCCGAGAACCCATCTTCTTTTTTCGCGATCCTGTTGAAGATTTCCGGTTGCGTGACTTTCTCCTCGTTGACCAGAAGGTACGGCGGATCAATGCCAAGTGTCTCGCCGGGGAGCCCAGCTAGACGCTTGATGTAATATGTGTCCTGTTCGATCATCGGCAATCCTTTGCTTCTGAAAGCGATCACGTCACCTCTTTGAGGTTCAGAAGATCGGTAGGCGAGCTTGTTGACGAAGATGTGGTCGCCAAGAATTGGGCTGCCGTCTGGTGCCGTCCTGTTACCCATGATCGTCGGTTGCATCGTCCCTGTCGGGACTTTGAACGGCACAAGGAATGTCCGGGCGCCGAGTACCAAAATGATCGGGATGCTGATGTAAACGGCGACCAAGATCCCCCAACTTCGCAACCTCATCCGGGGGATTGGGCGACGTAGACCGTCCCCGGCGATGAGCAACCGGAACGGAAACAGGAACCAATCGAATGGCCCCATATTCACGAAGGAATAGGCTGTCGCCGGATGAACAAGGAAAGCGATCACCCCGGCGGCAAGGGCGAAATACAACGCGAATAAGGAGAGCCCTACCGCTCTGCGTCCCGACAGGAACTGCGCCGCCCCAGGAAGGAGCAACGACAGGACAAGGTTGACCCACCTGCGGTAGTACCGCCCCTCTCTCGTATAGATCAATTTCATCTTGCTGTCTCGACAGTGTTGTTAAACCCATCTCGCGAAGGTCGGCAGACCCCAAACGACATGGCATAGTCATGTTAGTCGCACAGACGGCTAGGGTCAAGCACACGTCTTGTATAGTACCGCGTACATCGCGTTAAAACTCCATTTCCATTGAGACAATCTGCAACTTGCCATCGGTCTTCTTCACTTTGAAGACGCGAACACATCCCTTCTGGAACGGCCACAGTTCTTTCAACCTGATTCCTGATTCGGGGTTGGGAACCGCCGTTCGAGATAGAACGTCAACTCCTTCTCCTGTAACTCTCCCTCGATAACCTTCACGTTATGGAACCGGACTCGATAGAGGGTATAGTCATAGTCACCTTGCCTCGTTCCAACCAAGGGAACCAGATTGTCCTGTTGGGCTGTTACCATCGCGTCGTATTTTCCTGCGCCATACCATGGGATCGCATTGTTTGTTGTCTGTGCATTGACCTGTCCAGCCAACTCCGGCATGACCTCGAACATCGGCGCAGCGAAGGCCGTGGCTGCGGCCAGCGCGAATAGAATGGTTGCGATTGTTTTCATCTGCCCTCCATGATCCCAATAACTTGGTTTTGTCGCGTTCGTCGAGGCTCTTGTAAACCCCTCGTGGCATGGGCGTCCCGCCCATGAAACACGGGCAAGATGCCCGTGCCACGCCTGCAAGCAAGGGGTGTTGCAAGAGCCTTTGTCATGTCTCTTACTTTTCTCTTCTTGCGCTTGTCACAAGTTTTGTCACAAGTTTGTCACAAGTTGCTCAGAAAGCCGGTAGATCCGTTGATTGGTCGTCCCCTCAACGGCGATCAAATTTTTATCCAGCATCTCCCTTAGATCCCGCTGCAGACTGCGACGGTTGACGGTCGGGCAAAGCGCTTGGAAGTCTTGAATGGTTAACGTGCCAACTCCCGAACATGGTCCGGATCGGCCTCCGGCACCATTTCGCCTTTCCACAACCGCTCGGCTTGATCTAAGGTCAGCCGAGTACCCTCGATATGGGTGGTGTGGTGCGCCTCCCTGATCAGCGCCTGTTCGCCCACTTCGCGCAACCAGTCGTCAGAGAGCTGTGCCGCCTCAAGAAAGCCCCGCGCTCGCTCAATGCGGGTAATCGCCTGAGTCATACGGTTAGTGATGGTGAACCGGGGCTGGAAACTCATCTTAGGGACAGCGTAGCATATTCGGGAAAGGGGGGACAACGGAAATTCGTAATCGGTTAGTGACAGGGGCATGTGAAGATCGCGCGTTTCTGGTGAAAAAGTTATGCATGGCTTGGGCTCCGCGCACAGCGCGGGTAAAAACGCTCAACGCACAGCGTTCAATTTTCAGCGGAGGGGACGCCCGTTCCCGACTGCGTACACACAAACTACGCACTAAACTCGCATACCCCCTGTCACTTGCCTATAACTTACATCAAAGTTATCCTCATTTACATTCCCGTACGAAGCGCGGACGGCGGGCTAACCGATTACGTTGGTACGTTTGGCAAACCGAATTGAGCGGCTATTGCAACGATACTCGCCTTGGTGTAAAGTAATTGGCGCTAGTGCGTTTTGTCCTGTCAATGAGGAGGGGGAGTTATGAGCGGTATGAGGCTGAGAGTGGCACTGTTCAGTTTTGTGGCGGTTGTCGCCTTGTCTGCGCACGCGCAGCTTGCAAATCAGGATTTCGAATCGGGGCTTGGCGCATGGAGCACAAGCGGCTCTTGGGGCATTACAGCCGTCGACGCCTGGTCGCCGACCCGGTCCGTGACGGACAGTCCCGGCGCTTACTATGCAAACAACGCCGACACTGCGCTGACGCTTGCTGCGCCGCTCAACCTCTCGGCATCCACGCGCCCCGCGCTCCGTTTCTATCATCGCCATGAGCTGGAGCAATCATACGACTGGGCACGGGTCGAAGTCTCCACAGACGGCGGCACCGCTTGGAGCGAGTTGGCCGCTTACACCGGTTCGCGTATCGCATGGACGCGCGAGCAACTCGACCTCACCTCCTGCGCCGGACAGTCCGCCGTCAAAATACGTTTCCGCTTGATGACCGATGCCTCGGTCGTCATGGACGGCTGGTTTATCGACGACGTGCTCGTCGGCGAAGCGCCACAGCCGCCTGTCTTGACCAACGCCACGGCGCAGGGCGTCAGCGCCGTCAATCTCGCCTGGTCGCCGAGTCCGTCCGCCGCTGTCTCGACGTACCGCATCTACCGCTCGGCGACGGCGCAGTTCGACTGGCGCAACGCCACGCTCGTCGGCGAAACCCCGGCATCCACAACGCTCTTCACCGACATCACCGTCGCGCCTAAGATGCAGTTGCACTACATGGTTATGGCTCTCACGTCGGAGGGCTTGCATGCCATGAGCGACGAGAAATCCGTGTTGCTGCCACCCGGCATGGACTATCCCTTCATCGATACGGTCGAGACCGACGGCGCATACTGGGTCGGTGACGGCGGTTGGGCGCGTTCGGACGAACGCGCCTGCTCCGGCACACGCGCTTGGAGCGACTCGCCCGGAACGCTCTACCCCAACTCCGGCAACGCCGCCCTCATCCTCGCCGCCCCGCTCAGCCTCGCCTCCGCGCAGACCCCCATGCTCTCGTTCCGGCAGCAGTGCGACATCCGCTCCGGCGACGCCGCCGTGGTCGAGATCTCCGTCAACAACGGCACCGACTGGACCGCGCTCAAGACCTATTCAGGCATCACCGCCACTAACGCTTGGAGCCGCGAGCGCATCATCCTCGCCGCTTATGTGGGGCAGCCAGCCGTGCTGTTGCGCTTCCGCCTCACCACCAGTCCCAGCGATCAGGCGGACGGCTGGTGGCTCGACGACATCGCCGTCGCCGAAGTGCCTCCCGCTAATCCCTCGCTCCTCATTGATCAGGCGACGTCGCACACCCTGCGTCTCTCTTGGCCGCAGAGTGCCGCCTCGCAGTTCTCGCACTACGCCATCCACCGCGTGCAAGCCTCCAGCGGCGTCACGCTCAATTCGCCCTGCGTCATCACCATCAACGACCCAGAGCAGACCGAATGGATCGACACCGGCCTTGCGCTGGACACCGAATACGCCTACCGCGTCTATGTCGTCTCGCCCTACGGCACCTATTCCGAGGATGGCGCGGAGTCTTCCGCTCGCACGCTCAACAACCCTCTGCCGTTCGTCGACGGCTTCGAGGACGGTGCCCTCAGTTGGAATTTCAGCGGCCTTTGGGGCATCACCACCGAGACCAATGCCACCGGCAATGCCTGCCTGACCGATTCGCCCCTCGGCTTCTATTCCAGTGGCTTCAACGCCAACAACAACTACGCACTCACGGCTGTCGACCTTACCGGCACCGCGTGGCCCGTGTTACGCTTCAAGGACCGCCACGCCTTCTACGACGTTTCGTCCGGCGACTACGGCATCCTCGAGGTCTCGCCCGACGGATCGGGCTGGACGCGCGTCTACTCCGTCAGCGGCGCGCGCGCCGAGTGGGCCGAGCAGGCCATTGATCTTTCGCGCTGGCGCGGTCAGGCCAACCTGCGCATCCGCTTCTATATCAGTAGCGACGGCGGCGGCGTCGGCGACGGCTGGCACATCGACGACGTGAGCGTGGCCGAGCACGCGCCAGGCACCGCGCAGACGCTGCCCTTCGCCGAGCGCTTCGAGGACGGACTCGCCAACTGGCTCAACGGCGGCTGGGGCGCGTCGACGAACGCCTTCGAAGGTTCCGGTGCCGCCGAAGGCTACGCCTGCCGCTGGACCGCGCAGAACCGCGCGCGCTACTGGATGGTTCTCGACCGGGAGCTCGATCTCACCGGTGCCGCCGCGCCGCAGGTCACGCTCTGGGCGCGGCGCAGCCAGGGGGACGACTACGCTGGCCTCTTCTGCCTCCTCTCCAAGGACGGCGGCCTGAGCTGGCACGATCTGAGCGGGCATATCGCGCGCCACCCGGAGTGGACGCGCCACCAGTTCGCCATCCCCGCCGATTACCGCGTCGCCAACCTGCGCTTCGCCTTCCAAGCCCATGCCTACTACAATGTCGAGGCCAAGCTGCAGGTCGACAAGCTCACCGTCGAGGATTCGCCCCCCGCCGTGACGCTCGCGTCGCCCGTCCCGTCGCTCAAGAGCGTGGCGCTCACGTGGTCGCCCTACGCGGGCGGCGATTTCCAGCGTTACGAGATCTACCGGCGCGACTC
>JAKJHA010000003.1 GCA_022704125.1 Verrucomicrobiota bacterium
AGCCCGCAGTCCGCGTCCTCGATGGCCGGCTGAACCTGGTTCTGCAGGAACCGGCTGCAATCCTGCATCTTGGAGATCTCGCCGCCGATGTAAGAGAGAAGCGGATCGATCCACACGATGTCCGGCTTGTGCGTACGGCACAGATGAGCCAGAAACCGCGCGAACTCCGCGCCCGTGTACCGCGAACAGTGGACCGTCCGGAAGTTCGCGTCCAAGTCATCAAGCTCGCCCGGCCCCAGGTTCAGCCCGTGGCAGATGCCGGAGAACGCCTCGTGCATATCCCCCTCGTTGTTCTCGGCCTGGATCATCAGGTTGCGCAGCGGCCGCTCGACGCGCAAGCCGAACACGTCGCGGCCGACCGCGAAGCTGACCGCCGCCTGGATCGCGAACACCGACTTGCCCACGCCCGACTGCGCCACGACCAGCCACGACCCCTGTCGGCACAGGAACCGTTCGCCGACCAGGTTGTCCGGCTGCGGCGCAACGAACAGGTCGCGCGGCGCCCTCACCTGCGCCGAGAACTCGCCCGCCTGCTGCTCGGAGATCCACTCATCCCAGTCCGCCGCCCCGCAGGGCCCCGACACGAGGTACTGGGGTTTTCCGCCGCGCACCGGCCCCGGCATACGGCTCAGGCGGCTGGAGTTCCGGCACTTCACGTCAGGCTTGAACCCCGCCGCTTCCAGCTTCTTGAACAGCATCTCTATCCGCGACTTGTACAAAGCCTGGTCCGTCCCCGCGCCGATCCTGACCACCGCGTGGACGCTCTTCCCGCCCGAATGCACCACGGCCGAGCAGGGGAGCCGCAGGGAAGAGATCACCGCCATCTGCCGCTCGATGCTCTGCTCGTCGCCCTCCACCAGCACATGGTCTAGGCGCGTCACGTTCGCGTTCCCGCAGCCGTTGCCGTCCATCGGGTTGATGCGCGCCCAGACCCCGGCCTCCGCGTCCCAGTCGCCCAGAACGTAGCGCAGCAGCGCCTCGCCCGTGTACCCCTTCTTCTCATAGCGGTCGAGGTCGGCCTCGATGTCGGCGCGCGTGCGCGTGACGCCGGTGGTGCGCGGGTAGTGCCTGCCGTCATCGCCCTTGGCCGAGGCCGTGACATAGTTCACCTTGTCGTCCGGCTGGAACAGCGCGGCCAGCCACCGCCGCAGATCGCCAGCGGGATCGCCAGACGGCGGGGGGACATCGAGCACGTAGTCCGGATTCCCCTCGCCCTCCAGCGCCGCGCCCTTCGCCGGCCCGATCTCGCCGTCCCACGGGATGATCTCATCCGCGTCCGGACGCAGGACCCTGCCCCTGCCGCTGGGCGGTTCGCGCGGGATCGACCTGTACGCGCTCTCCATCACCGTTGCCGCCTCGCGTTCCGACAGCGGCGGCGTGCAGCGCGTCGCGAAAATCCCGAGCAGCGACCGCGCCGCCCCCTTATCGATCCGTGCGTCGCGGCATTGCGCCGCCAACCAGAACGCCCTGTCGTTTCGGTTACCCTCCGACGCTCCGGCAAACGCCGCGTCCTCAATGAATTTCGGCACTCTTGTGCCTCGGTCACAATCCATTCGTCACCTCGTTTACACGCCGCGCAATTGCCGCGACAAATGACCATCTCGGGGGCATAGACTCCCTCACTCTCGCCGGTTTTGCGATCTTCAGATCAGTCCCTGTCCATTCGATCAGTCCGTCATCCTTGTCCAATTCTGCCAGCCTGATCAGCCCGGCCGGCGCCACGAAGTAGAACTCATGCGACACCGCGTAGGCATGCCACCGCTTGTCAGGATTTCTCAATTCGTTCTGTACGTCTGAGCGGCTAACCTTCACCTCGAACGCTCTTCTGATATTGGACGTCCTGTTCTTGCCTGAGCGCAACGTCCACGCGTTGATAGCCCATGCGTCCAGACGCTGCTCTTTGCCGGGGCCGTATCCCGTTCCTATCCGTAGCTCCGGGATGAATATCCAGCCCATTGCCTTGCTGTGCATTTTCTGTAGTTCTTCAATGAGCATTCGTGCGTCGACTTTCATGCAAAGCTCCAGTTCTCCGGCTGCTGCCAGTTGCCGGCCTTGATCCTGTCCATAAGACCGTTTGCCTCTTTTTCGGAGATCATCCCGAGATCCTCGAACCCGTAACGCGCAAGCACCTTCAGCTTGCCGACGCTCGCCAGCTTCATCCTGCTGCGCTCGATCATCACGCCCATCAGCATGCTCGCGTGTCCCTTGCACGTCACCGCCGATGCCGCCACCCCGAACCGCTCAAGCGCCCTGATCTGCGCCTCGGTCGGCGGCTGCGCCTCCCACCGCATGGTCGGCTGGTAGTCCGTCAGGTCGCCGTCGCCGATCATCACGCCCAGCAGCACCGGATCAATGAGCCGCGCCTTTTTCCGCGCCTGCTCTTTCAGCTTCTCGGCCAGCGCCTCGTGACGCTTGCGCAGTTCCTCGGTGTTGGCCATCTGTTCGAGGTCCAGCAGGTCCATCTGCTCCGTGCCCGCCTGCGCCTCGCGCTCCTGAATCTCGGTCATGCCGGCGGCCGTCTCCGCGCGCGTGGCCACGAGGTGGCACGGCCTGCACAGGTCGTGCTGCTCCGTCTGCCACAGGAAATCGAGCAGCAGCAGCTTGTCCTTGCCGGGATAGAGCCGCGTGCCGCGTCCCACGATCTGCGTGTACAGCGCCCTGCTCTTCGTCGGCCGCAGCGGCACAATGCAATCGACGCTCGGTTCGTCAAACCCCTCGGTCAGCAGCATCGCGTTGCAACACACCTTCGGGCCCGGCGACTTGAGCCACGCCAGCACGTCGGCGCGGTCCTCGCTTTCGCCGTCCACATGCCGCGCGTCGATCCCGCGCTCGCCCAGCATCCCCGTGAACGCCCGGCTGGTCGCGCGGAGCGGCAGGAACGCCAGCGTCTTCCGGTCGCGCGCCCGCGCCGACACCTCGTCCGCGATCGCCTCAAGGTACGGCCCCAGCGCGTCACCCAGCGCGTTCTCGTCATAATCCCCGGCCTTCACCTTCACCCGCCCGAGATCAACGCGCAGCGGCACCGTCTGCGCCTCGATGCGCGAAAGGTTGCCGTCCACGACCGCCTGCCGGAGCCCGTAGGAAAACGCCAGGGACTCGTAGACCTGCCCGAGGTTCTTCTTGTCGCCACGGTCCGGCGTCGCCGTCACGCCCAGCATCTTGGCGCGTCCGAAGTACTCATAGATCCCCTGGTAAGACGGGGCCAGAGAGTGGTGCGCTTCGTCGGTGATGATCACGTCGAACTCGTCGCGGTCAAACCGTTCGAGGCGCTTCCGCCGCATCAGCGTCTGGACGCTCCCGACGACGACGGGGAACATAGAGCCGTCGCCGCGTTCGTCGGCCTTCTCCACCGCGCACTCCAGATCGACGGCCATCCTCAGCTTATCGACAGCCTGCCGGATCAGCTCGTCGCGGTGCGCAAGCACAAGGCCGCGCTTCCCCTGCCCTGCCAGCGTCCGCAGGACCATGGCAAACACAATCGTTTTCCCCGTGCCGGTGGCCATCTCCAGCAGCGTGGACCTCTTGTCCTTCCACTCGTTGAACACCGCGTCATGCGCGGCGATCTGGTAGGGGCGCGGCGTGATCGTGCTCATTCGTCGTCCCTGTTTTGAACCGGCCACTCCCGGCGCAGCCAATCCTGCTTGCGCTTGTCGAAAAACGGAACCCCGAAAATCTCGCAGTCCGCCGCCAGCCAGCTTATCCATCTGTCCTTGCACTGCCGTGCCCTGCTCCCCGTCTCCGGCCCCGCGATCACCCAGTCCAGCCTGCTGATCGACGGCAGGTACACGGCCTCCAGCATCGGCTCGACGCTGGCGAAGCGGACGGCCGCGGGCGTGTCGATAAGGATCGGGATGCGGTGGTTCGCGATGTGCTGGTTTTCCGCCGTGACCCCCAGCCACACGTTGGGGAGGACGCTCCCGTAGCCGCGCACAAAGCTCCGCATGCGGCCTGCACGCTTGGTCAGCAGCATGAAGGTGTGGCGGGGATTTTCGCGCATGACATCGAACACCCTGGCGATGACGCGGTTGTCCAGATTCTCGTGGAACAGGTCGGACATCGAGCATACGAAGATGCGCGACGGCGTCTTAACCCTGCCCGGCTGCCCCAGCCTGTCCGGCATGAAAACGGGGAAGCCCCACGGGAAATCGAACCGCAGCGCCATCTCTTTCGCGTAGCAGTTCCTGCAGCCCGCGCTGATCGCCGAGCACCCGACGACGGGATTCCACGTATAGTCGCACCATTCGATTTTGGTCTTGTTCATCGCGTCCCCCCGTCCTTTATGATCGGTCCCAAACTAATTCTGTAATACTCACCTTTCCATCCCGGATATGGACAAGAGCCCACATCGATTCCGCAGACGAGTCTGGCGATCCTTCCTAGCTTCGTATAGCCTGGGCTAAAAACAGCATGGGTGATCGGTCGCTTTGTAAGCCGTGCCGTCCAGTTAGGTATGACAATTTGTTTGCGTCACAACACCAAGTCCCCATCGTTCCTGCCTATTCATCCGCTCCGCGAATCGCACCGCTTTGCGTAGTGCAGATACTGGACATCCGCGAAAGCCAACGCGCACCTGAGGTGTGCAGTTGATCGGTGAATAGGCATAGTGAACGTATCCGCCATCGAATAGATACGAATACATGTCCGTGCGGCCGACAAACCAGCCGTCGTTATTCCGCAGCGCTTTTGCCCGGCATTCCCAATATAAGCGCGGAAAAAGCAGACGCTTAACGATGTTTTTTAGCAAATCTATTTTCATCGTGTTCACCCCTTGTTTTCGCCGCTTGTTTTTTTCGTGTCGCTGTCGCCAAGAGGAAGCTCCGGATGGTCGGAGACAAAGCCGGTCGATGTCTTTTTCTGTTTCACGTTCCATGACAGGTTCGTGTCTACGTGGGCGCCGTTGTTCTTCGGCGAGATTTTCGCACCGACCGACAGGCTGAACGCAAACTCTGCGAACGGGTCTTCGTCGGCCTTGACCTTCTCCTGTTCTTGGATGTCTATGACAATTCTTTCGCTATTCTCTCTGATGAGAGCGGCGATGTCGGCGGCTACTCTCTCAAGCGCCATCTGGATGACTGATTCTCTCATTTTGCATTACCTCCACTGTTGAAAAACCGCGCCGGCCCTCGCTGACCGGCGCGGTGTCTAGCCTCACCCGAAGTTAGGCTCTTCCTCCACGGCAGCGCCGGCCACCATGCCGTCCTCGATGATGATCGTGTTGCCGCCGTCGTCGCCGACGCGCGTCCCGATCGCCTGCAGCCCCTGCGTTCCGAGCCACGCGGCGAACGTCGCGAGTGTCTTGCGGTCCATGCGCTCCATGCCGTCGATCAGCACGAAGCCGCACTCCGGCAGCACCGCGCGGCTGACCGCCGTCGCGAGGATCAGCTTCTCGCTCTCGCTCAACTGCGACCACGGGCGGCCGTTGTATGTAAGCACCCCGCCCTCGACGCTCAGGCCGGGGTAGGGAAGCGGCGCGCCTTCGAGCAGCGCCCGCAGTTCCTCGCGCGTCTGCTCGATCTCCCGCGTCAGCTCCCTGTACTCGTCGGCCAGCGCCTCGTACGCGTCCTGGGCGGCCTTGCGCGCCAGATTCTGGCTCACGCGCTCGTTGTGCTCGGTCACCTGCTGGAGCTTCGCGCTGATCGCCTGCGTGTCCACCGGCTGTCCCGCCGATGCCGCCTTTTCCTGCGAGTCGGCGTACGCCCGTTTCGCCGCTTCGTGCTTTTCCTTCGCATCGGCCAGCGCTTTCTCGGCCTCCTTCACCCTGATCTCGGCCAGCTCTACGCGGTCCTTCGCCGCATCAACGTCGGTCGCCGCCTGCCTCACCCGCGCGTTGTGGCTGAGCGCCTCGGTCATCTGGCTACTGATCGCGTTGCCGTCGAGCTTCTCGTCTCCGGCATCCTCCCAGTAGGGGAGGCTCTCCGCGTGTCCCTTGGCGCGGTTTTGTTCGCGCCCCTTCAGGAGCCGGTCGTTCTCCAGCGTCTTGATCCGTTCCTCGAACGGCTGCGGGTTCACCCCGATCACCTGCAGCAGGATCTCCGCCTTTTTCTTATCCGTCGCGTCCATGAAGGTCGTGATGTCGAGGGCGAACGGCGAGACGAACGCCTGCAGCAGCGTCTGCCCGCCGCGCTTGCCCGTCGAGTCGGTGACCTCCAGGCGCGACCCGCCCGCCGCCGTGTAGACGCGCTTCACGCTGACGCCGTTCGACAGCTCCACCTGCACCGTGCCGCGCTCCGCTCCGTCATGCACCGATTGCTTGTAGGTATCGCCGCCGAGCGCTCCCATGATCGCGTCGAGCACGCTCGTCTTCCCCTGCCCATTGTCGCCGCCGATCAGGGTCAGCCCTGTCTCGGTCGGCGTCAATTTCACTGCCTTGACCCGCTTGACATTTTCAATGTCGAGCGATGTGATGGTTACTCCGTTTTGCATCGTGTCGTTTCCTTCCTGTGTTGCTGCTTACGCGAACGCTGAATCGACGCTACCGGCGCCATGCTGGTCGTTCTGGATGGGCTCCAGATACCGCTTGATTTTGTTGTTGAACCGCTCGTCTCCGTCGCGCCCCGTGAACTTCTCCAGGCTCACCGTCGCACGTCCTGTGTAGCCGATGATGTCCCAGTTCATGCGCAGCCGCTCTCCGTGGCGGCGCATCCCGAGAGCCAAGAAAAACTCGCACAGCTTCCACTCGCTTTTCTTGGTCAGCGTGATGTAGTCGTTGATCGACGTGCGCCCGTTGCCGGCCACACTCTCGCACATCATTTTTACGCGCACCAGCGGTTTCGTGCCGTCCTTGCTGCGCCCCTTCTCAATCTCGGTGATCTTGAATGTCACCTCGTCATTGTCAGGGAGCGTGGCGAAACCTTCGCCGTCGTTTTCGATCACGCCGTCGTAATCGAGAATCTCATCCATGTCTGGTGTCATGTTCTGTGTCATGATTGATGTCCTTTTTTTGGTGGTTGGGTTAGAACGGGGTGTATTCAGTGTCCGCGTGGATGCGCTCCACGATCATCTGCCAGTTGTCCGGCTTCAGCATCGCCGCGACGATGGGCGCTCCCAGTGTGTTGATCGACATGTTGCCGATCAGCATGGGCTTCGTGATCCTCGGCTGGCCGAGCGTGCCTCTCAAATAGCCCTCCAGCCCCTCGACTGTAAGGCTCGCGGCGAACATCGCCGAGGCCAGATCAGGGTTGTTCACACCGTGCGCCATCCGTTGCGCTTGATCCGGTTGCTGCGCTTGTGCCGGTTGTGTCGGCTGAGGCTGTTGCGCCTGTTTAGCCGCCTCGTGATGCGCCGCGACCGCATCCGGCGTGTCCAGCGGCTGGCCGGTGTGCGCGCTCGTCCGGTTGCCCTTCGGCGGCTGCGTCCTCTCGCCCGACGGCGCGTTCGTGCCCGCGCTGCTCGCTGAGTTACCGTCGTCATCCTCGACGGCTACGGACAGAAACGAGCACAGGCTGTAGCGCCGCAGGTAGGTGACCATTGCGCCGATCTGCTGGACGCTCGGCTTGAGCTCCGTGCCGTTCTTAGAGTACTCCGGACGCAGCGGACATGAGAGCCGCTTGCTTTCGATTGCGCCGCCGCTCTTGTGCAGCAGACGGGTCACAACGCCGACCGTCATGTCGTCGAGGTTCGTGTCTGCATCCTGGACCAGCGCGAACCCGCTCTTCGCCAGCGGGTCGCGCACCGTGTTCAGCACCTCGGCCAGCGTCGCGTACTTGCTGCCGAAGTGGGGGTTTGTCGCGTCCTTCGTGGCGGCGAACACCGCCGCCTGCGCCTCTGCCAGCGCCTGGTTCAGTTCATTGTTGTTTTCGTTGCTCATTTTTTCACTCCATTTCCGCTTTCTTTCTCGCCATGTCTGTCATTTCTTCTCTGTTTGCGCCCGCCGAGCGGACGCTGTTGTCCTGTGCTGGCCGGCAAAGGGCTAGTGCCTCATCCATCGGCATCCAGCCGATCACGCGACCGCGCATCGAATGGCCGCTTGCCAGCGCCCATTGCCGGTCGTCTTTCCGGCGCCACGCCGCGTCGCATGAACCGACCGCTAAACATACGAGGCCGTCGGTGTCGCGCTCGATCACCAGAAGCACGTAGTCGAGCGGCGCCGGCAGTTCGGTTTTCGGGTCGCGCCACGCCGGGCGACTGTCCGCCCGCTTGTTCCACAGCCGCGCGGCCCCTTCTCGCGCACCACCAACCACGGAGGGATTGGCAGGGCATCCGATTGCCGTGCATCTGATAATCGCTGAGTCCATCGGGTACGGCCCCATGACGGGCTCGGCCCCGCAGAACGGGCATGGCTTCAGTTCAATCCGTTTCATTCCGTCTCGCCCTCCATCCTCGCCAGCGCCTCGCGCAGTGCGAGCAGTTCCTCGCTGTGTCGCGTACAGCAGGCCAGCCACTCCAGCAGGTCGCAGTACTTGGCGTAGTAGTGCCCTCCCTCGACGGCCACCACGCAGCACACCGCGCCGCGCCGCCTGACAAACATTTCGCCCAGCGCGTAGCTGCCGGAGCCCTCCGGCCCCTCGATGGGGGTGATGACTTCGCGCACGTACTGGGCGAAATGCTGCGGTACCTCTCGCCAGATGCTCACCCCCTGGGCGAAGTCATCGGCGAGGTCGCGGAATACGTCCGCGGACGCGTATGGCTGTCCGTTCAGCGGCTGGACGGTTGTTGCCGCCGCCGTCGCTGTTGTGTTATCCTTCTCCCGGCTCATTGGAACCATCTTTCCTTTGTTGCCCGGCCGTATTCCTGCACGAACAGGAATACGGCCATTTTTGTTTCCCTCACTTCCGGCCTTTCGTCCCCTTCGGGAACGGGGCCGCCTTCACCGCCGCCGCGTCCGGCGCGTTCTTGAGGCTCTCCACGAGCCCCATCACCCACGCGTAGACCTCCTCGCGCCGCCCCGGGCCGGGCACGATCCTGATCCTGTCGCCCCACGGCGTCGTGACGCGCAGATCCGTCTTGCACGCCTCCATGTCATCGCCCATCACTTCCCTAATCTTCAGCATGTCCCTTCTCCTTCACTGTCTGGTTGTTTGTTTACTGCTTCTCCGCCTTTTGCAGGCGGATTCCCATTTTCCGAAGCTTCCGCTCCAGTTCCTTCCCCGGCGCACGTTCGCCGGAAAGCACCCGCGACAGGTGCCCCTGCGAGACACCGCACTTCCGCGCCGCCTCCGTGACGCCCCGGTAAAGCGTGACCGGCTTGATCGTCACCGCGTCTTTCATGATCTTCTCCTTTCCGTAACACCGCCTTTGGTGCTACAATGCCGCTTGCTATGCGTTAACGGCGGGAACTTTACCGCAGATTGGAGAACGAGTCAACCGCAAATTGGAGAAAGCATGAAAAATTTTCCCATGCGTATCAAAAAGCTTCGCGGAGACCTTACTTTGCAGGCTTTTTCCAACAAAATCGGCATAAATCTCAAAACGTACCAGCATTACGAAGCTGGCACACGAAAACCGAGCGTTGCTGCAATTCTCCAAATTGCGGCAGCATGTGGAGTTTCCGCCGACTGGCTTCTCGGCCTGTCCGGTGATCCCGCCGCGCCCGCGCCGACAACCGCCGGTCCTGTGTCCGCCGTTCACGGCGGGGCCTGCGCCGCCTGCGCCGTGAAAGACGCCCGCATCGACAAGCTTCTCGCCATCATCGACAAACTCGCGCAGGGGGGAAGTGCGTCTGGCTCCCCCTCTGCCCATTCAGAAACCGCATGAGCGGATAAACACAGAAAGGAAAAACATCATGGAAATTCTGGCATGGCCGTTAATCGGTGCGATCATCGGCTACATGGCATCCAACCGGCGCGGGTTCTCCCCCGTGGCCGGCATCCTTGGCGGCCTGCTGCTCGGCCCCGTCGCGCTGGCGATGTTCTTCGTGTCCGGCGTCACCCGCGGCGAGAAGAACATCAAGTGCCCCTTCTGCGCCGAGTGGATCAAGGCCGAGGCCACGGTCTGCAAGCACTGCCGCAGCCAAATCCCCGCCGGGAACAAAAACAAAAGGAGATCCCCATGAAGGTACCCAAAAAAGCGCAAGACCGCATGTCTGCGGCCGTGCCGAAGTTCCAGAAGGTTCTGGCTCTTGCAAAGGACCGCGATCTTAACGAATCCGACACGGTGGCGATCATCACCGACATGCTGGCCGAAGTTTTCGGCTATGAGAAATACCTCGAAATCACCAGCGAGCTGGCCATCCGCGGGACGTACTGCGATTTGGCCGTGAAGCTCGGCGACAGGTTCGAGCTGCTTGTCGAATGCAAAGCCATCGGCACGGAGCTCAAAGACACGCACCTGCGGCAAGCTGTAGGTTATGGCGCGAACAAAGGAATCAAATGGATCGCGCTGACAAACGGGGTTGACTGGCAACTGTACCGCATGCGTTTCGAGCAGCCCATCGCATGGGACTTGGTTGATCGGTTCGACATGCTCGACGGCAGTGTCAAGGATCAACGGTTTATTGATTCGCTCTACCTCATGTCACGCGAAGGCGTGGAAAAGAATGCTCGCGAAGAAGTGTTTGAAAAAATCCAGTGCGTCAACCGGTTCGTGATCGGCAACATCCTGCTGTCCGAACCCGTGGTTTCGACTGTCCGCCGCGAACTCCGCAGGCTAGCCTCTGGCATAAAAATCGAAGACGAAGAGATCGCCGCGCTTATCCGCGAGAGTGTCCTCCGGCGCGACCTTGTGGAAGGCGAAGACGCCGCCGCCGCATGCGCCAAGGTGCAGAAGCTCTACAAATCCGCCGCCGTTAGCAAGCCCAAGCAGCCAAGGCCGGCTGAACCTCAAACGACTGAATCCGCACCGCCACCGGACGAGACGGCATCCCCCGAGACCTGCGAGGAAACGTGACACGCCGGAAACCGCGCTAAAATCGCGCAGGACGCGTCCGCGCCTTTTTACCGTCCGTTCCCCGCAGGAGGGTGCGCAAAACGCGCCACGCGGCAAATAAGGCGCGTTTGAGCGGCAGAAATGTAGCCGTCCAGATCGGCTGGCACCGGCTGGGCACAAAAAAGGCCGACCCGAAGGCCGGCCGGAAAGGAAAAGACACAATGCAACGATACAAGAACCTCGGCGGCGATTCTGGAATCGACGCTTACGAGATCGCTCCGGGCTCGATCACCGTGAGATTCAGCGATGGCAAAAACTACCGCTACACAGATGCCAGCGCAGGGGCTGACAGCGTTAGGCGTATGCAGGAACTTGCCGACTCCGGTCAGGGGCTGAACGAGTTTATCAACCGTGTCGTCAAAAAGAACTACGCTGAGAAGTGGTAGCGGCCAGACTCACGCTCGGCTACCCGGTAGCCGGTCGCGCAGGAACTCGGCCGTTTGGGCGGTGGCGACGCCCTCGGTAAGCTCTACGCCGGTCTGGTCAACGTGCGCTGTGCAGTGCGGATGGCAGTTTTCGTTCATCCACTTGATCAGCGGCTTGGCCGCTTCGAGCATCGAGTGGTTCCGCGCCTCGGCTTTTCTGATGGCCTCTTGTTTTTCCTTGTCAGTCATGCCGATGGCCGGAGCGTCAAACGGTAGGGGGGGAGGCTTTTTGTGTTTGCGAGTACACACAGGGGAAGAATATCAAAGTTCTTCCCCTAGTACTCTCTCTTGTAGAGAGTACCGCGCGCGCGTTGCCCACCAAAAAACCACTGGGCAACGCGCGCGCGATGCCCAGTCTCAAAATGCTGGGCATGCCCAGTGTTTTTGAGTGGGCATGCCCAGTGTCGAGGAATCGGCTTGTGAGTGTGCAATTTTGGCACAGAATGAGGGGGAAAATGTGAAGGAAAATACCTCAAAAAAGGCGGTGATCTACACGCGCGTAAGCTCGGAAGCGCAGGTTGACGGCACATCCCTCGACACCCAGGCCGAGGCCTGCCGCGCCTGCGCCGCCCGCCTTGGCCTGGCCGTGATCTCCGAGCATGAGGACGCCGGAAAATCAGCAAAATCCACCGTCGGCCGTGACGCCCTCGCTGCGGCCGTGGACGCCGCGATCACGGCGAGGGCGGCGCTGATCGTGTACAAATTTGATCGCCTCTCCCGCAACCTCGGTGACGGCTACGACCTGCGCGACATGCTGCTCGCCAAGGGCTGCCGGATCATCTCTGCCACCGAAGGCGAGGCCTCGGCGTCGCCGGTTTCCAAGGCGCTTTACGCGATGATGATGGCATTTTCTGAGCTCGATAACGACATGCGCGCCGAACGATGCCGAACTGGCATGTGCGCCCGCGCAAAAGCCGGTTTCTGGCTGTCGAACCCACCGGTCGGTTTTAAGTTGGGGAAGCACCCGTCCGGTGGCACGATCCTTGTCCCGGACGGCGACCAGTCGGTGATCCTGCGCAACGCGTTTCTGGATTTCATTTCCGGGCGCATCGACAAATCCGGCCTAATCAAGCGGCTCAAAGACGCCGGCCACCCCGGCAGCACCATCGACAGAATCATCCGTTCGCCGGTCTACGGGGGTATCGTCAGGAACCGGCTGACAAACGGCGAGGACGTGCCCGCCGCGTTCCCCGGCCTGATCACCGCCGATCAATTCTACGTCATGGAGGCCAAATTGAAACTGAAGAAGCGCGTCCAGCTCAAAGACAACCCCGCGTTCCCCTACACGGGAATCATTCACTGCTCGGTCTGCGGGCAGCCGGTGCGTTCCGGATTCTCGAAATCCAAAGGCAAATCATTCGGCTACTACTTCTGCAAAGAGGCCAAGCACCCCTCGGCGCGGCGCGACGACATCCACGCCCAGATCGAGGCCATGCTGTCCGACCTCGGCAAGATCGCATCATTTCTGGAGCTCTTGAAGGGAGCCGTGAACGACCTTGATCTGCAAGATCCGGATCGTGCGGAGCGTACCCGTCGGCAGCGCGCCGTATCGCGGATTGAACCGCAGCTTGCCCGGCTGCGCAGCGCACTGCTGGAGGGTGTGTTTTCGGCCGAAGAGTACGCCGCCGAAAAAGACCGGTTGACCACCGAACTGGCCGAACACCGCATCTGGCTGGAGTCCCACGACGCTTCGGCCGACCACCGTTCCGAGTGCATCGACATCCTGATCGGCGTGTTTACAAATCCAGCCGAGCTGATCGAGGGGCTCACGGTCGCCCAAACCAAGGGTCTGGTGCGTATCGTTTTCGGCAAACTTACGCTCACCCCCGAAAAAAAGATTGAACCCGCGTCCGACTCGGTATACACGATACTTACGTCTGCAAACGCGGGTTCTTTTTCAGATGGTGCGCCTGGCGGGGATTGAACCCACAACCTTTGGCTTCGGAGGCCAACACTCTATCCAATTGAGCTACAGGCGCGTGAAACGGTCTCCTATATTACGGACTGAGGTCCTAAACTGCAAGGAGGATTTGGGGTGTATCGTAATCGCGGGATCTGCGATTCGCTCCTTTTGGTGTTGACTCTTTCCGTCCCCCTCGCATAATGGACGCTAACTGTGGAAGCTGGTTTGGTGCTGGCTAATCCTGCCCAGAGGAGTATGGGGGATTGACGTGATGAGGGCATTCGCAATTGTCGTTTTCGGGGTGTGTGTCGCCTGTGCGGCGCAAGCCGGGAACGGGTGGGTCAAATATGAAGGGAACCCCGTGATGGGTGATCCCGTGAACCTTGGCACGTGTTTCGACGTGAACGTCATCAAGGGGAGCGATACGGCGTTCAGCATGTACTTCTCGTGGCGGCCGAAGAAGGCAATCGCGCTTGTGAAGGGCGATGACGGGGCGACATGGTCGAAACCGACGATCTGTCTGGCGGCTGATCCGGTGTCGGGTTGGGAAGACGATCTCAACCGCTCATGCACCGTATTCAAAGACGGCGTCTATCACATGTGGTACACCGGTCAGGCGCGCGGATACTCGAAGATCGGTTACGCGACTTCGCGGGACGGCGTGGCGTTCACCCGGGTCTCGAAGCTGCCGGTCATGATCTCCGAACATCCGTGGGAGGGCTTTTCAGTGATGAATCCCTATGTCCGTTGGGATGCGGCGCGCGGGGTGTGGCGGATGTGGTACGCCGCGGGCGAAACCTACGAGCCAAACGTCCTCTGCTATGCGGAGTCGAAGGACGGGCTCAAGTGGGAGAAGTCGCTCCTGAACCCGATCTTCGTGAAGGGCGCGAAGGACTCATGGGAGCAGGATCGCATCGGCGGTTGCGAGGTGCATCCGTTGCCGGACGGACGCTGGGTGATGTTTTACATCGGTTATTCCGATATCCATACCGCCCGCATCGGTGCTGCGATTTCACCGGACGGCGTCACTCGCTGGACGCGCCTCAAGACGAACCCTATCGTCTCGCCGACGCCCGACACCTTTGACGCCTCGGCGTGCTACAAGCCGTCCGTCTTCCGCGATGAGAAGGGCGACCGCTGGCTCCTGTGGTACAATGGGCGCAACACGAACAAGGGCGAATACATCGGTTTGGTTATCCACAAGGGGCTTGATCTGGAATGAATGTTCTCGCTACATCCGCGACCTGTCTGGTCACGCTGTTGAATAGCTATGTCGCAGAGTTCAACGCGGCCGACGAGGAGCTTTACACCAACACGATTCCCAACTCCGCCGCCGCGGAATTTCTCGCGCAGAGCATACCGCTGTTCGAGTGTCCGGACAAAACGATAGAGCGCACCTACTACTTTCGTTGGTGGACATATCGCAAGCACCTCCGCAAGACGCCGTCCGGCTGGGTGGTGACGGAGTTCTTGCCGGAGGTGGCGTGGGCGGGTAAATACAACACGATCTCATGCCCGTTCGGCCACCATCTGCGTGAAGGCCGTTGGCTGCGGCAGACGTCGTATCTTGACGACTATATCCGCTTCATGCTCACCGAGGGCACCGTGAACGGCCCGCGCGCCTACGCATCTTGGCCGGCGTGGGGTACGCTCGAACGTGCCAAAGTCACCGGCGACTTCGGCTACGCGACGAATTACCTGCAGAAGTTTGTTGCCAACTACGAGGCGTGGGAGAAGGGATGGACGACGGGCGGCATGAGCCTCCGTGATGTGGCGAAGGGTCTCCGAGAAAGAAAGATTAAGACGGGATTCCGCGCAGATCGCGGACTTTTCGATTTTACCGGCAATCGCGAAGGCAGCGAGTTTGCGCTTTCCCACGACGGGGCGCGCCCGCTGGTCAATGCGGCGATGTGGGCCGAAGCGACGGCAATCGCCGAGATTGCAAAACGCTCCGGCGACGCCGGACTCGCCACTCGCTTCACCGAGAAGGCGGCGGCGCTCGAAAAGAGCATCAAGGAGAAACTCTGGAACAGCGACAAGCGATTCTTCACGGTGCTTTCCGTGGAAGGCGAACATGATGACGTCTGCGAACTCAACGGGTACGCGCCGTTCTACTTTCGGATGCCTCTCGCCGGATACGAAGCGGCATGGAAGCCGCTCGTCGAAGAGACGGGATTCGCCGCCCCGGTGGGGTTGACGTTCCCGGCGCGGAACACACCGGGCTTTGATCTGCGCATTGACCTCTCCAAGCATGAGTGCCTGTGGAACGGCCCGAGCTGGCCGTATGCGACATCCATTGCGCTCACTGCGCTGTACCAATCGCTACAAGGTCCCAATGCCGCCGCCATGCCGGTCGGGGCTTCCGACTTTGCGAAACTTCTCCGTCAGTACGCCGCCCAGCAGAAACTCACGCTGCCCGACGGACGCGAGGTGCCGTGGATTGACGAAAACCTCGATCCCATCACCGGCGAGTGGATCGCGCGCAAGGTGATGATCGCTTGGGATCGCGAAGGCATCCGGCCGCTCAAATACCGTGAGCGCGGCAAGGATTACAATCATTCGACATTCTGCGACTTGGTGATCGCCGGACTTATCGGTGTGCAGCCGAAAGCCGACGGCATGTTCGAGGTGAAGCCGATGGTCCCGGACGCCTGGGATTGGTTCCGTCTCGAACATCTCCCCTACCACGGCAAGTTTTACACGATCATTTTTGACCGCACCGGCAAACGCTATGGCGGTGCCGCCGGGCTGAGAGTGATCGAAGAAGTGCCCAAAAATTCGTAACCAGAAAGGTGACTCATATGCAAACAGCATCCATGAACCTCTCGCGTCGTGACGCGTTCCGTCTTGCCGGGGCTGCGGCGGCGACGGCTGCGCTGGCGCCGACGGCAGCACGCGCGCAAGAACAGACGCCGAAACTTAAAGGGCGTATCCGTCAGTCGGTCACATGCTGGCCGCTACGCAAGATCCCGCCGGCGGACCTTTGCCGTCAGATCAAAGAGATGGGGATGGTCGGTCTGGATCTGGTGGGCGACCGCAACCTCTGGCCGGTCCTCAAAGAGCACGGATTGACGGCCACGATGGTGCCCGGCGCGGGCGGCATCAAGGACGGTATCAACAACACCGCCAGGCATCCGGAGTTCCTCAAGAATTTCCGCGAGAATATCGCCGCAGCCGCTAAGTTCGGCTGGAAGCGCGTCATCACACTGGCCGGCGACCGCAAGGGCATCAGCGATGCCGACGGCATGGCCGCCTGCGTGCCGATCTTGAAGGAGGCGGTCAAGATCGCGGCCGACCATGACGTGACCATCTGCATGGAGCTGCTCAACAGCAAGGTGGACCATCCCGGCTACATGTGCGACCACACGGCGTGGGGCGTGGAACTCTGCAAGCGCGTGGATTCGCCGCGCTTTAAGCTGCTCTACGACATCTACCACATGCAGATCATGGAGGGCGATATCATCCGCACGATCCGCGAGAACATCGAGTACATCGGGCACTTCCATACCGCCGGCAATCCCGGACGTAAGGACCTCGACGAAGATCAGGAGTTGTACTATCCCGCGATCATGCGCACCATCGCGCAGTTGCAGGAGGAGGGCAAGTTCGACGGTTACGTGGCGCATGAGTTCTCGCCGAAAAACGGCATGGAGTCGCTACGCAAAGCGGTTCAGATCTGCGATGTGTAGACTGTTCCCGCAGTGAGGCCGCGAATGCGCATCCTGTACATTCTGCCGGGATCGGGCGGATCGTTTTACTGCCAGAATTGTCTGCGCGACATGGCGTTGGCGGAGGCGCTGCGCCAGCGCGGACATACTGTCATCTCGATGCCGCTCTATCTGCCGGCGACGGCGCAGGCCGCAGCACCGGATGCCGTGCCGGTCTTTTATGGCGCGGTCTCGCTGTATCTGCGTCACCGTTTCGCGGCACTGCGCCGTCTGCCGCGTGCGTGGTTCGCGCCCTTGGATGCGTGGCCGGTGTTGCGCCTCGCGGCGCGTTTTTCAGAATCGACATCGGCGGCGGGGCTCGAAGACCTGACGCTCTCGATGCTGAGTGGCGAGGAGGGGCGACAGGCCGAAGAACTGCAGCGCGTGGCCGAGTGGATCACCGCGTTGCCGCTACATGAAAAGCCCGAGTTGATCGTGCTCTCCAATGCGCTGCTGATTGGACTGGCGCGGACTCTCAAACAGGCCGCCCGTTGTCCGTTGGTCTGCTGGCTTCAGGATGAGCATGTCTGGCTCGACGCGATGGACGCCGCGCTGCGGAGCGCTGCATTGCGCGTGATGGCGGCGCGTGCCGATGCCGTCGACCGCTTCGTCGCGGTCAGCGCCTCTTACGCCGACCGTATGGCGGAGTGGCTGGCGCTTGACCGCAGCCGCTTTCGCGTGGTCTATCCGGGGCTTGATCCATCGTTCTACCAACAGGCCGATCCTACCCGACGCCCGCCCGTGATCGGTTTCTTGTCGCGGTTGTCCGCCGAAGAAGGCTTCGATCGTTTTGTGGACGCCTTTCTGCTACTCCGCCGCGATTCGCGTTTTTCGGATGTGCGGCTCGCCGCGACCGGCGGTCCTTCAGCGGATCGCCGCTTCCTGAAACGGCAGCGCCGCAAGCTGGCCGCAACAGGCGCGCTGGCCGATGCCGAAATCACGCCGGACCGTTTCGCGCACGACCGCGTGGGATTCCTCGCCGGGCTGAGTGTGCTCTCGGTGCCCGGTGGCACCGCACCCGAAGCGCTCGGCTACTATGCGCTGGAGGCGATGGCGGCCGGCGTGCCGCTGGTGTTGCCGGCGCACGGTGCGTTTCCCGAATTGGCCGATCTAGCAGGGTGCGGCGTGCTGACGTCTGACGCACAACCGGAAACTCTTGCCCGCGCATGGGCCGAGTTGCTGGCTGATTCGGAACGCCTGCGCCGGGAATCCAAACGCGGTCTGGCTGCGACGCGGACGCACTTCTCACATGAGGCGTGCGCGGCTGCGTTTGAGTACGCAGTCGTGTAATCACATGGCTTGCACACACCACACCACACGTCATCGAAAAAACATTCAGTCACTAGTGCCATCGACTAGGTGTAGCGACTAAGCGTAGCCGACTAAGTGTTTCCGCGCGTAGCGCGGTTCTTGTTACCGCACTTCAAAATACGTTCCCCGCCGTTGTTCGTTATCAGCTATTCGCCGTTCCCTCTTTGATCACCGAGGTGGCGGCTTTGAGGATGCCGGCCACATTCGCCAGATCAGAGGGGATGATCATGGTGTTGTTGGCCTTGGCGAGCTTGCCGAATTCGTTCAGGTATTGCTGAGCGAGTTGCATGTTCACCGCGTTCAGGCCGCCCTGCTCATTGATCGCTGCGGCCACTTGGCGAATACCGCTGGCCTGCGCTTCCGCCACCAGCAGGATCTCCTGCGCACGACCACCCGCCTCATTGATGCGCTTTGTTTTCTCGCCTTCTGAGATTGCGATCGCCTGCTGCTTCTCGCCTTCGGCGCGGTTGATCTTGGCCTGACGGTCACCTTCGGACTCGGCAATCAGGGCACGCTTTTCGCGTTCGGCGCGCATCTGCTTCTCCATTGCATCGCGGATCGTCTGGGGCGGCGTGATGTTCTTGATCTCATAACGCGTAACCTTGACGCCCCAAGGGCCGGACGCCTTGTCCACGGCCTCGACGATTGCGCTGTTGATGTGCATGCGCTCTTCGAAGCTCCGATCCAGTTCCAGCTTACCCATCTCGGAGCGCATGGTGGTCTGCGCGAGCTGTGTGGTGGCGAAGAGGTAGTTGCCGATGCCGTAGGAGGCTTTGGCCGGGTCCATCACCTGAAGGTAGAGGACGCCGTCCACTTCGACGGTGATGTTGTCGCGCGTGATGCACTGCTGCGGCGGCACGTCGATCGCCTGTTCCTTGAGCGTGTGTCGATACGAAACGCGGTCGAGGATCGGCACCAGCACGTGGAGGCCCGCCTCGAGCGTGCAGTGGTATTTCCCCAGCCGCTCCACGATGAATGCCTGCTTCTGCGGCACAATGCGCACGCACTTGTAAAGCGTGTAGACCACAGCGAACGCGATCAGATAAACGATGTATTGAGCCTGCATGATTCTTTCCTTCTCTTTTTCAGGATGCCAAGCCAGCCCGTTTCGTCAGGCGACTTAGCATCGTTGTGAACATTAGACCGCTTCAACTCGAAGCGTCAGATTTTTTTTGCCGATCACTCGGACCGACGCGCCGACATCGAACTCGCCTTCGGCCTCGGCATCCCACGTCGTACCACCCAACTCGACCCGCCCCGGCTTATTCGGCGCGATGGACTGCGTCACCAGCGCCAACTTGCCGGTGAATCCGTCGTCGGGATCATCCGATACCTTGCGTGTTCCGCTGAAAACCGACTTGAGGCTTTTACGCAGCAGCACAAGGTAGAGCACCGACAGCGCGGAAAATAGAAGCCACTGCCAGCCCTGAGCGAGCGTCGGCATCAGCCACACGATCAAGGCCACCGTCAACGCAGCCAATCCGAAGAACAGCGACACCAAACCCGGCGTCATGATCTCGAAAAGGATCAGCGCCACACCGGCATATAGCCAATACATAGCTGTCATTTGCATCCGAGCCCCCCTCCATGGGTCCACATCATCACGGGGTCAATTAAATCAGGTCACCCCACCGTTTGACAAGGACGGATTACGGGATTTAGGATTTGGGAGTTGGGATTTAGGAGTTTTTGGAGCCGCCAGCACTACCGGCACTGCCGGTGCTACGAGTGGTGGCGGCGTAAACGCCGCCCGCAGAACTTGAGCGTCGCACGGAAAATGTCACCGCAAAAAGAGCAGCGAACCGGCACCGTAGACGCGACACCAGAAGGCACCGGATGCAATCTCGAACTTCACATCGCGCGTGCCCGATACATTTTCCACACTCCAGCGCTCGGCCAAATCGCCCAGGCCAACATCTGTCACGGAGGTGCCGCGCGCGATTTCCCAATTGCCCGTGGCCTCTGGGGCGGATAGCGTGATCGTGCCACCGCCCGCCAGCGTGACGGTGCCGTTCGCTGTGATCAGCGGTCCCTTGTTCGCCGCCGTCAGCGTGATTGCCGCGCCGTCGGGAATCTCCACGTCGCCGGGATAGGCGACCTGCGCCGCGCCGTCGATCGCCGTGGCGCGGAAGGTGGCGTTCACGCGCGTGACGCCTTCCGGCAACGCGAGCGCACCACCCGCCATTTCGAAGTAACCCGTGAACCCGGTGGGATTCGCGCCGAGCGTGAGTTCCGCGTCTTCCGGCAGCTTCAGCGTGCCGTCGCCCGTGAGCGTGCCCGCGAACGTGTTTGTGCCTGCAAGCGCCAGCCGCCCGCTCACGAGGCTGAGTGTACCTTCACCGGAGAGTTGACCGACCTCCTCATCGGAGCCATTTACCTCAAGCGTCGCACCCTGCGCCACCGTCACCGCGCCGCCCGGCGGCAGCACGTGCACACCGCGCGCGTCCGCGCGCATCGTCGCACGGATCTGCTGCACGCTTAGCGCCTGATCGAACACCTTCACCTCGTCAAGCGCACCGCGGAAGAGCGCCCAAGTCGCCGTGGTCTTCGAGCCGAGATAGAAGCGGGCTGTGTCTCGTAGAGAGTCATTCATGAACGCATCACCCGACGAGAAGCCGTCCACGTACTGTCCATCTACGAAGTTCCGCACGCCCGTCTCGGGATGGTACGTTGTGGCGAAATGGTGCCAGCGCTGAGGCGCGTCGCAGTCGTGAAGGCCGGGGAGCGTGCTGCCGGAGTTGATATCGAACAGGCTGCCGTTCGGCTTGCGTATGCAGCATCGCATACTCCAAGTTCTGTCGTTCTGATCGTACCAGTAGCTGAACATGTAGTTGATCGTTTTGTCCACGGGACAGCCCCAACTGATGAAAGTGGGGTAGTGCACGTTATTGCCCTGTTTGGTGAACTCGTCCGCCTGATGGGTCTGTATCCAGAGAGACACCGTAAACGGCTGGCCGTTTGACGGGATCGCCTCCGGGAAGCCGTCGCTGCACAGATAGGAGAGTTTGTACGCATCGAACTTGAGCGCCTTGCCACCGAGAGGTGAGTCGATGAGCGTGAGCGTGCCGTCGCCGCATTTGACGAGGTCATTCGTGCCGACGGAGTCCTTGCCGATGTTGGACGCATCCTCGAATGCATAGTGCAACACGGGCACGGGGGCTTCCGCGCTCGCATCCGGCACCGCGCCGCGCGCGAGTGCCACCAGGTCTCTGTGCGCATAGAGATGCGCCACGTCCGCAGCGTCAAGCGCCTCGGTGTAGATGCGCACATCGTCGATGAGCCCCTTGAATTGGCGATCCGTCCTACTGAGCTGCCGCCCGATGCACACCTGCTTTAAAAGCGGAATCGCAAGCGCCTGCGCGACGTCTGTCCACCACGTCTGCACGCCGTCGCAGTAAACGGTAAACACGCTCCCCTTGCGCACGGCCGCATAGTGGTGCCACGCGCCCTGCGGATTGGGAGGCGAAGGGACGTTGGCGAAATCAAGTGTGCCACCCCAGTGGGAAAGGCAGAGTGTGCCGGCGGAAATGCCGTTGTAGCGGAACACGACCTCCTGGAAGGCGTCTTGTTTGCCCAGCGAAACGAACGTACCCGGGTCGCCGCAGTCCGCATCAGGCTTTACCCACACGCTGATCGTGTAGTCTGTATCACCTGTGAGGTACGGCGATTTCACCGTCGCCTCAAGCCTCTGCGCCGAAGTGCCGGGGAACCGTGCCACCCAGCCGCCGCGCTCGGCGTCGTATTCACGCGAGACACCGCTCTGCGTGGTGAGGGTGTACCCGTTGCATGTGGCATCGACACCCAGGTTGTCATCTTCAAAGTCGTAGACGGCGAATGGTTGCGGCAACACCGCTGTGTTCTGGAGAACGAGCGTGCCTTCGCGCACCTCGGTACCGCCCGTGTGCGTGAGCGCACCGCCGAGCGTGAGCACGTTCGGGCCGGTCTTTGCGAACACGCTCTCACCGCGCACGCCCGCATTGTAGGTGCCCGGGCCGGTCATCGCGAGTTCGCCGCCCGCATTCATCACGATGCCGCCGCGCACGGCATTACCGTCCACACGGGCGAGGGTCTGCGTGCCGGCGAGTTGGATTTCGCCGTTGAGTTCGGTATACAACCGTGTGTTCGCGGGGATCGCCACCGGCTCACCTGCCGTGCCAACGAGATCGCCGTCCGAAATGGGCTCTTTGCCGGCGAGGAGTTGCTCAATGCCCGTGGGACCGAGCGCACGCGAATAGATGCGCACGTCATCGATATCGCCGCAGAAGAAACGACTCCATTCCGGCAGACGGCCGATGAAAATCTGAACGGTCTCTGGTAGCGTCATTTCAAGGACAATACTCCGTTCGTCGAGCACCTTCACGCCGTCCATCCATACGGTGAGGCGGCACCCTTCGCGCATCGCCATATAGTGATGCCACTGCGTGGGGTCCGAAGGGCCGGGGAGATTATTCCAGTCGCCTGCCTGGTTCCAGTGGCCGAGCAGGAGCGTGTTGCAGGCGTTATTCACGAAGCGGAACTGCACAACGCTGTGATCGGCGCACTGCGACCCGATCGCGACCATCGTGGGATAGCCGTTCGCAACGGGCGTGTCGAAGGTCCGCGCCCACAGGCTGATCGTATAGTCCGAGTCGCCCGTGAGTTCGGTGGTGTCCGTAACGGTGGCCACAAGCTCACCGCCGGAGTTGGCCGTGCCCGTGAAACGCGCCACCCAGCTATCGCGCTCGGTGTCGTACACGCGCTCGACCGTACCGTTCGCCACGAGATCGCGTCCGTGGCCTGAAGAGTCCTTCGTGAGGGACTCCTCGAAGTCATACTTTGCGAACGGCACTGCGGCGGGCGTTTTTGAGTCGAGGCGCAACCGCCCAGCGCGCGCGCCGTAGGCGATGTTCTCGGCGATGTTCGTCACGTACAGATTTTTCGCCACGGCCGTCACGCGCCCTGTGCCGGAAACAGCGTCAGAGAGAATGTCTGAGCGCGTGGCACCGAGCCGAAGCTCGTTGCCCTTAAGTGGGATCGCCGCGCCCGTTTCGCTTTGGAGTGAGCCCAGGGCCACCTGCGAGGTATAGTTCGAGAGCGTAAGCGTGCCCGCGCCCGTCACACGCACATCGGTAAAGGCGAGCGCGTCATCCATCATCGGGATCACCTGGCCTTCTACGATTTCAAGCGTGCGGCGCGGTTTGCCGGCGGGATAGAAAGACGAGATGCGCACGGTACCGTCTCCTTCCTTGCGCACACTGCCATAGTCATCGGGCCAGAACCGACAGTCGCTGCCGATCACGAGCGTACCGCCCCTGACGCACAGAGGGAAATAGCCAAGCGCCGCTGTGCTAGCAGTAAAACCGCTGCCGCCGTCATACCACCTCAGCCACCACAGATAACTCTCGGGCACCTCTTCTTCTGGCCCAGGCACGGCGGGCTCAACCACCATGCCACCCATATAAGCTGTCGTTCTAACAGTGATGGTCTGCCGGTCGGCGAGTTGGAAAAAGGTCACATTGGTGTGCGCGGGCAACACGCCTCCTACCCAGTTTGTGTACTCGCCCTCAGCGTTCGTCGCGGCCCACTGTCCACCCATGGAGCCGTTCCAAAGGTTCGTAGTAACGTCCGCATTCACGCCCATCACCGCATACGTGAGCGCGAGAATCAATAGGGTCGTTCTTTTCATGACACCATTCTCCTGACCAAACACCGTTCCTGACATACAACACCCGCGTGTCTTACAGCACTTTTAATGTAGCAAAAAAACAGGCCGCAAGAAACAAGGAATTAACACAAAGCCGTTGTGTCGATGCGCATGCGTCGGCCGCGGAGTTGTAGGTTACCGCCAGTGATGATGACCTTCTCGTCCTCGCGCCGCAGGTCGAGCGGCTCACGCGCCCAGACTGCCCAGCCGCGTGCGGCGGCCCGTGCGTACAACTGCTCCAGCGTGTCGGCAAAGCGCTCCTGTCCACGCCAGAACGGCAACGGGCCAAGGCGGTAGATGAGCGGCGCGGGCGTGAGCGTTTTCACGGCGCTACCAAAATCTTCAAAGGGCGGCTGCGGCGTTCCGTAGAACGTTGTGAGATCGACAGGATCGGGTGCGGGCGACAGTACCGGGCCGACTGACGGCGGCTCTTCCATCGCCGCATCGCCCAGCAACTCGACGCGGCTGACACCACGGACAGCCAGCAACAGCAGCGGGGTTTGGGTGATGGCCTCGCCCATCAAATAGTAGACCGCCGCCAGATGCTTGCAGGGGTTGGCGTAATCCGGACAGGAACAGCGGCTCGACAGATCATTCTCGCGCTGCGGAAAGAGCGGACAACCGGCCTCCCGGAAGAGCCCCTCCACCTCAAGCGGCAGCTCGCCGACCAACAGGCGCGCCACCAGCATCGGCTGGGCGCGCAGGGTCTCGATCAACTGCGGCTGCGCCTCTTCCGACACCGTGCGGAAGTGGATGGTGCTGGTGTAGGGCTCCTTGCTGGCGCCCTGCACACGGGCGGTGATCACGCCCGGCGTGATCTCAAGTTGCGACACCTGGCCGGAGACTGCATAGCTACGGCCGCGTCCCAGACGCGCCCCAATGCGGAAGCGTTCGATGGCCTCGATCCAGCGTCGGCTCCACCACACGCGCGACGTTCCACTTTGCGCATGTTGCGAACGGATACCGCCCATGATTGCCATCGGCGTACGCGGCGCGTACCGCTTTTTTCGCTTTTTCTTGCTCATCCCTCCACCTCGATATCGGCAATAACCGTTTCGGAAAGCCGCAGAACCTGATCCAGTTCGGCGTCGGAAAGTTCAGTTAGGAACTGCTCGCCACTCGTCACGATCTCGGCGGCCAAGGCGCTCTTGTGCGCGATCATATCGTCGATGCGTTCCTCCAGCGTACCGCCGCAGAGAAATTTATGGACCATCACATCGCGCGTCTGTCCGATACGGAAGGCGCGGTCAGTGGCCTGATTCTCAACGGCGGGATTCCACCAGCGGTCGTAGTGAAAGACATGGCTCGCGCGAGTCAGGTTGAGACCGATGCCGCCGGCTTTGAGCGAAAGGACAAAGGCACGCGGTTCGACGCTCTCCTGAAACGCTCGCACCATGTTGTCGCGCGTCTTGCGCGGCACGCCGCCATGCAAAAACGGCATGTCGCGCCCAAACGTTTCGCAGAGACGTTGTTGCAGTAGCGCGCCCATCTCGGCGTACTGGGTGAAGACCAGTGCGCTCTCGCCGCGCGCGAAAATCTCCTCCAGCATCTCTTCCAGACGTTGTAGCTTGCCGGACGGACGCGCCATGGCCTGCGGCTCGCCGAGGTAGTGCGCCGGATGGTTGCAGACCTGTTTGAGGCGGGTCAGCACACCGAGAATCAAGCCGCGTCGCGCGATACCTTCGGCGTCGGCCGCATCGCGACGAAACTGCTCAAGCACTTCCTCGTAAAGATGCGCCTGCTCGCGCGTGAGCGTGCAGATGACGGTGCCTTCGCGCTTCTCTGGTAGATCGGCGATGATCTGTTTGTCGGTCTTGAGACGCCGCAGCAAAAACGGCGAGGTAATGCGCCGCAGCCGCGTGCGCGCGCCGGGATCGGTGCCAGAGTGGATCGGTCGGAAGAAGGTTTCGCGGAACGCGGTACGTCCGCCTAGCAGACCGGGATTGAGAAAATCCATCAACGACCAGAGGTCGCCGACGTGGTTCTCGATCGGTGTACCGGTCAGCGCGATCCGGTAATCGGCCTGTAGCGCGCGCGCCGCTTGGGCTTGGCGCGTATCAGGATTCTTGATGTTCTGCGCTTCGTCGAGCACGATGCCGGACCAGTTGATTTTACGCAAGTCGGAGTAATCGCGGTAGAGCAGATGGTAACTGGTGAGCACGATGTCCACCCCTTTTGTCTCACGGACAAACGCATTGCCGTGACCGCGCCGTGCACCGTGATGGAGCATCACGCGCAGACTGGGCGCGAAGCGTCGACTCTCACGCAACCAGTTGCCGAGCACTGACATCGGAGCGACCAGCAAAACCGGACGGCGCTCGCCACGCTCCTTTTCGTGCAGCAGAAAGGCGAGCGTCTGGATCGTTTTACCAAGGCCCATGTCATCCGCCAGACAGCCGCCGAAGCCCCAGGTGCGCAGGAACGCCAGCCAACTGAACCCGCGCACCTGATAGAGACGCAACTCGCCGCAAAACGTAGCGGGTTGCGGCAGCAGTTCGAACGTCTGCTCGCCGCGCAAGCGATTGAGGAACGGCGCCAGCCAACCGCCGCCACGAACCTCGGAGACCTCCAGCCCGCCACGGCTTGCGGTGCCTAGCGCCAACTGTACCACCTCCAGCGCGGATTGCGATTCCGCCCGCTTGGGTTGCGTAACGCGCAGCGCTTCCTGAAGCTGGCGCACATCGATCTGAATCCAGCGGCCCCGGAAGAAGACCAACGGCGAGTCGGACTCCAACAGCGCCTCCAGCTCCTCGCGCGAAATCGGCTGGCCGTCCAGCGCGACCGTCCAACTCAGCGCCACCTTCTCTTCCAGTGCCTGCGGGCTGGCGTCCGCGTCGGCGTGCGGCATCGCATCAACCTCCAGCGTGACGGTTTGCTCACGGTGGCTCCACCATGCCGGTAGACCGACGCCGTAACCAGCCGCTTCCAGCAGCGGTGCGGCAGTGTTGAGAAAGACATGTGCCTCATCAGGTGGTAGCATGCAACCAAAGCCGTGCGGATAGATTTCGGCTCTGGTCAGCGGTGGGAAGAGCATGCCGGCCTGTCCCAGCGCGATCAAGAGCGCTTCATCAGCACCCTCAAAAAACGGTGTACGGCCTTTCGGGCGCGTGCCGTTAAAGCGCACACGCAGGAACCACGGCTGACTCGGCTCGGACGGCTCTTCCAGTTCGAAGAGCAGGGCGGCGTCATGCGCCGCGCGGCCTTCGACCGGTCGCCGCCACAGAGCGACCGCGTCATGCAGAGCGTCAAGTTCTTCGTCGGCTTCCCAGCGAATCACCGGACTCTCACCGCGCAATGCGGCGAACCAAGCGTCGTGGGCGCTGTAGAACTTGCCGCGTTCGGCATGTGAGCGCGAAAGCGTCGTCATCACGCTGAACCGCACCAAGTGGTCGGTCAGCTCCTCAAGCAGCGCGGCGGCATGGTGTTCGGGTGTCGTACCCAGCGTCAGCAACGGCGGCAGACGCGCAGCCAGCGCTTCGAGCCGCCGCCGGTCGGGCGGATCGAGCGACGCCTGCCAGCGCGCCTCGACGCTTCCGTCGTCGCGCCGCACAAGCGCGGGCAAAAATCTGCCGCGGGCCACGAGCGAACCGGCAAAGCGGAAGAGATCGACGAATGCGAGCAGATCTTCGCCGGCGAACACGCCATCGGCCAGCCGCCGCTCCTGACAGACTCCCAGAAAAGTAAGAGCCTGTTTCCAAGTTAAAGTGGCGGCCGTGACCCGCCAAGTATCAAGCGTCACCGGCGGCGGAGCGGAGACATCGGCAGGCAAGAGGAACGATTGTGACGGCATCGGAAGCGGACCGACAGAACTTTGGCCCGTCGGCAGGCGCAACTCCAGATCCGCCATTTGAAGACTTTCGGTTTCCCAAAGGAATCGCTCAAGGAGGTCGCCAAGGATTTCTGCTCCGGCATCAAACGGCGATACACGCACCTGCGCCGCATCCTGCGCTGTGGGATGAGTTCCACATGCGGGTGCAACCCGTTCGCCCCACACAGCCACAACGCACTGGCGCCAGCTTATATGCAGAATCACTAACATCCCATCGGCCTGTCCGGCAACATGCCGCACCACTGACGGTCATAAAGCGGTCACAGACACGTATACCATACCATAATGTGATCCCGCCTCTCCGTCAAGCCACCCGTTTCGGTCACCCCCCGTTTAGGCGTGGTTTTGCGGCTTTGGACGTTGGGGTTGCGCCGGGGCGGGCCGATGCCCTATACTTATCTCTCTATGCGAATTTCAGGCGGCGAGATGTGCGGCCGGAAGCTGAAGGTGCCGCCGGGCGACAAGGTGCGGCCAACTCAGGACCGTGTGCGCGAGGCGCTTTTCGCGATGCTGATGACGGCGATCCCTGACGCCGTGTTCGTTGACCTGTTTGCAGGGTCGGGCGCGGTAGGGATCGAGGCGTACAGCCGCGGTGCGCGTCAGGTGACGTGGGTCGAGCAGGATCCGCGCAACGTGTCCGTGCTGAAGGCGAACGTCGCGGCACTGATGCCGGGAGAGGGCGAGGTGGTTTGCAGCGAGGTGTCGCGCTGGCTGAAAGGCGCGGGGCGCGGGCGGCAGGCCACCATTGTTTTCGCCGATCCGCCGTATGTGGCCGGACTCGATCAGGGTTTCGCCGAGGTGATGCGGTTGCTCCGCGAGAACCGGGTGTTGGGCGCGGACGGGCTGTTCGCCGCTGAAATGCCGGTAGGGCGGCAGCCTGACGAGGTAGAGGGCTGGGTTTTGTTGCGCGACCGGACTTACGGCCGCACGCGGTTGGTGATCTACCGGATGGACGGTACGGAAAGCGCCGGATGACCGGTGTGTAACGAAGAGAAGGGGAGCGTATGGCAAAAATCGCGGTTTATCCCGGGACGTTCGACCCGTTGACGATGGGTCACTTTGATCTGTTGCGACGCAGCGCATCGCTGTTTGACAAGGTGGTCGTTGTGGTCGCCGGTGTGTCGTCCAAAGCGACCGGCATGTTTAATCTGCACGAGCGTATGACCATGATCCGCGAAAGCGCGGAGGCGGCCGGCATAAAAAACGTGGAGGTTGACCGGCTCGATTGCCTGCTGGTCGACTACTGCCGCAACCGCGGGATTGGCGTGGTGGTGCGCGGACTGCGCATGTATTCTGATTTTGAGTATGAGTTCCAGATGGCACTGACCAACCGCAAGCTCGAGCCTGATGTCGAGACGCTGTTCATGATGCCAAGCGAGAGCTACAGCTATGTGACGGCCAGCACGGTCCGCGAGGTCGCGCGTTACGGCGGCGATACCCGTGCATTCGTGCCGCCGCAGGTTCAGGCTTATATCGAGGCGCACATGCGCCAGCATCCGGAGCAGCGCATCCGGACAGGAGGCGGAATTGGAGACACAGGGGCGTTTGATCGTTGATGTTGCGCGCCTCGCGAAGGACGGCGAGTGGTTCCGCGGCGAGACTGCGGACGATCTGCTGGATCTGGGCGAGAGTGAGTACGTGACGCCGGAAGGCGGTATGTGCTATGCGCTAAAGGTGGAGCTGATCGGCAGCGAGCTGCTGGTGCGGGGCGAGGTGCGCCAGCGGCTGGTTTGCGTCTGTTCGCGCTGTGCGGAGAATTTCGCAACGGAGGTTGTGGACCCCGAATTTGTCTATTCGTATGAAATAAATGCGACAACAGACTTCGTGGACTTGACCGAAGAGGTCCGGGAGGCTATCATTCTCGCCCTTCCCGGTTATCCGGTTTGTAGCGAATCGTGCCGGGGTCTCTGCATGACCTGCGGGACAAACCTGAATAAAGCTGCGTGTCGGTGCCACGAAGCGGGTGGAGACAACCGCTGGGCAGCGCTTGACGTGTTGAAAACAGAGCTGGATGCGTCGCGCTCGAAACGCGCACGACCGAGAGAGAGGTAAGGAGAGAACAAATGGCCGTTCCAAAGAGGAAAAAGTCGAAGATGCGGGTGCGTCAGCGCCGCGGGCATGTTAAGGCGACAGTCGCCCAGACACAGAGCTGCCCGAGCTGCGGCGCCGTGCAGCAGACGCACCGTGTGTGTCCGTCTTGTGGCATGTACAGAGGGCGCAAGGTTCTGACGATCGAGGCGTAAGCCATCGTCGGTTCGCTCGGGCATGCGAACGTTGCAGGGGGTTTCCGCTATCGGCGGGAACCTTTTGCATGATCGAAAACGAACGAAGGGCTGACGATGCGGATTGCGCTCGATGTGATGGGAGGCGACCACGCGCCACATGCGATTGTGCAGGGCGCGGTCGAGGCGTCTCTCAAACTGAAGGAAGTAACCTGTATTTACGTGGTTGGGGATGAAGCGGCGATACGCGCCGAACTCTCCAAGTACCCCCGCGCCGATCTGAGCCGCCTCAAGATCGTTCACGCGCCGGACGCGATCGGCATGGACGAATCGCCGGCGACGGCCGTGCGCAAAAAGAAGCGCTGCTCGATCAACATCTGCATGGAACTCGTGAAGGCCAAGGAGGCCGACGCGATGGTTTCAGCCGGCAACTCCGGCGCGGTTACCGCGGCTGCGGTTTTCTGCCTTGGCCGTACCGCAGGTGTGATCCGTCCGGCTATCGCGACAGTGTTGCCGACGCGGTTGCCGCAGCGTCCGTTGCTGTTGCTTGACGCCGGCGCCAATACCGATTGCCACGAGGCTTGGCTGGCGCAGTTCGCAGTGATGGGTAGCGCATATTCGCATGCGGTGTTGAAACGCACCGAGCCGGTCGTGGGTCTGCTCAGTATCGGCACGGAAGACTGCAAGGGTAACGAAATGACCAAGCGGGCCTTCCACCTGATCCAAAAAGCGGACGTGAAATTCCGCGGTAACGTGGAAGGTCACGACTTGTTTCTGGGCAAGACCGATGTGGTGGTGTGTGACGGTTTTGTCGGCAACGTGGTCTTGAAAACAACCGAGAGCGTCGCCCACGCCGTGGACTATTGGATGAAAAAAGAGTTCGTCCGCCACCCTGTGCGTGTGTTTGGCGCACTGCTGCTCAAGGGCGCACTCAAGACGCTCAAAAGCCGGATGGACCCCGAGATCTATGGCGGCGCACCGTTGCTGGGCGTGCCCGGCACGGTCATCATCACCCACGGCTCCTCCACCTATCGCGCGATTTACCACGCGATTATCGCCGCCGCCGCTGCTGCCTCGAACAATCTCACGGAGGAGATCGCGCGCCGCATCGCGGCAATGGATGTGGTAAAAGGCCCCGCCGGCTACGGTCATGGTCATAACCACGATCACGATCAAGCGTCCCCAAACGACCAGGCGCCCGAAGGAGTCTAACATGGACAGCATCGACACCTTGATCGCCCTTTCGCCGCTGGATGGCCGGTACGCGCCGAAGCTGGAGGCGTTGCGTCCGATCTTCTCTGAATTCGGGCTGATCCAGCGCCGTGTCGCTGTCGAAGTCGCCTGGTTGCAAGCGCTGTGCGATGCCCCCGGCATTCCCGAAGCCCGTGCTCTGACTTCGGATGAACGCGCCCAGCTTGATGTACTGGCCGAAAACTTTTCGCTGGAGGATGCGCGTCGCGTCAAGGCCATTGAAGCGGTCACCAACCACGATGTCAAGGCGGTCGAGTATTTTATCAAAGAGCGGCTGGCCGATACATCGCTCGCGCCACTCGGCGAGTTCGTGCACTTCGCCTGTACCTCAGAGGACATCAACAACCTGGCTCATGCCCTGATGCTACGCGACGGCCTGCGCGTACTGCGGAACGTCCAAGAGCAACTGACCGACACACTCGCGCGCCTTGCCAACGACCTGCGCGATGCCGCCATGTTGGCGCGTACCCACGGCCAGCCGGCCTCGCCGACCACGCTCGGTAAAGAGCTGGCGGTCTTCGTCCACCGTCTGCGCCGCCAGGCCGCCCAGCTCGACGCGGTTGTCCTGCCGGCCAAACTCAACGGCGCGGTCGGTAACTTCAACGCCCATCTCGCCGCATATCCCGATGTCGATTGGGAAGCGCTCGCCCGCTCGGTCATTGAGGGCCACTTCGGCCTCCGCCAGAATGTACTTACCACGCAGATCGAGTCTCACGACGGCATCGCCGAACTGTTCGATGCCCTGGCGCGCTGGAACACGGTACTGCTCGATCTTGACCGCGATATTTGGACCTACATCTCGCTCGGTTACTTCGGACAGAAAACAGTCAAGGGCGAGGTCGGCTCCTCAACCATGCCGCACAAGGTCAATCCGATCGACTTTGAGAACAGCGAGGGCAATCTGGGGCTGGCCAACGCCGTGCTTGAACACATGGCCCGCAAACTGCCGGTCTCGCGCTTGCAGCGCGACCTGACCGACTCCACCGTGCTGCGTAACATGGGGGTCGGTTTCGGTTATTCGCTGACCGCCTACCAAGCCACGCTCAAAGGACTCGGCAAGCTCACGCTGAACAGCGCGCGTCTCGCCGAAGATCTCGACGATGCGTGGGAAGTGCTCGCCGAGCCGATCCAGACCGTGATGCGCAAATTGGGCAAGCCCAATCCTTACGAGCAGCTCAAAGAACTCACACGCGGCAAACGCATGACAGCCGAACTCATGCGCCAGTTCATCGAAAGCCTCGACATCCCGGATGCCGACAAGCAGCGCCTGCTGGCGCTGACACCCGCCGCCTATACCGGCATCGCCTCCGCGCTGTGCGCGAAGGCGCAGTCCGTCAAATAGAAAAGACACCGTAGGTTTTTTTGAGGCGGTGACGATCCGTCAAATACTGGACACCGAAGGCGTCATGAGACGGGGGGGCGCAAGGACGTGAAGGGTGGCCGGGTCCCGCTCCCTGCACGTCCTTGCGC
>JAKJHA010000108.1 GCA_022704125.1 Verrucomicrobiota bacterium
CATCTACGCGCTCACGGAGACGCTTACGTTCACGCCGATCGACTCCGGCACGCCGCAGGCACCGGTCACTTGGGTGGGCGAGGGTGAGGGCGCGACGATCTCCGGTGGTAGCGTGATCAAGGGATGGACCGCCGAGGCGGACGGCACATGGTCCGCGCCAATCCCAGTAGCGCCTGACGGGAAACCCGCCTATTTCGAACAGTTGTGGGTCAACGGGCGCCGCGCCGACCGTGCGCGTCTGCCAAATGGCGGCCAGGGGACGGCGAGTTATTTCAATATCGTGAAACCGAGTATCACCGTGGTGACGAACGCGGAGGGTAAGGTCTCGTATGTCGAGCGTGCTACGCTGACGAACGAGTCCGTCGCTGCACTCGGCAAGATTCCGGCTGACGAGTTGCCGTACGCGCAGATGTACGTGGTGCATAAGTGGAGCACGGCGCGCCGCATCCTGCGCCGCTTCGACCCCGCCACGATGACGGTCGAGACCTGGTCGCCGCGAGATTGGCACGGCTGGGTGAAATGGAACGAGCGCGAGACGCTTGTCGCCTTCGAGAACGTGCGGAGCGCGTTCGATGCGCCGGGCGAGTGGTTTTATGACGTCAAGGCGGGCCGTGTGCGCTATCGGCCGCTGGAGGGTGAGACCATCGCGACGGCGGTTGTGATCGCGCCAAGCGCCAAGCTGAGCCAACTAGTCGCGTTCAAGGGTGATCCAGACAAGGGTGCGTTCGTGCATGACATCGCTTTCCGCAATCTGACATTCGCGTACAGCGATGTTCCGCAAACACCGGGGCTTCCCGCAAATGGCCCTACGGAAAGCTGGCAGCATCAGGCGTCCAGCGGATCGGACGGCCTCGTGACTGCCGAGGGCGCGCACCGCGTCACATTCGACACATGCACGATCGCGCATACGGGCAACTACGCGCTGCGCTTCAACGATGGCTGCGTCTCCAACCGGATTACAAACTGCACGATCGAGGATCTGGGCGCGGGCGGCATCTGGATGGGCGCCTCCGGTGGTTATGTCGCAAAAGGCGAGACGCTCAAGCGCCGGATCATCACAACGCTTGCGCCGCGTTCGACCGCATTCAACGTGATCGACAATTGCGTGATCCGCAGGGGCGGTCGCTTCGACCATGAAGGCACGGGCGTGGCGCTGACGCATGCGTCGGACACGAAAGTGACGCACTGTGAGATTTATGACTTTTACTACACGGGTGTTTCCGTGGGTTGGACATGGGGCTTTTATGGCAGTGTCGCGCAGCGCAATGAGATTGCTTTCAACAAGATCTATGATCTCGGCAAAGGCATCATGAGCGACATGGGCGGCGTCTACACGCTCGGCACGAGCTTTGGCACGACGGTACACGATAATGTGGTCCATGACGTGTGGTCCTACTCTTACGGCGGATGGGCGCTGTACACCGACGAAGGTTCCGAGGGCATCGTGATGGAGCGCAACCTGTGCTGGAACACGACGGACGGCGGTTTCCACCAGCACTACGGCGCGGGCTGTATCATCCGCAACAATATCTTCGCCTGGAACAGGAAACTCGGTGCCGTGCGCATGGCGCGTCAGGTGGTGCAGGACATCCCTTGCACCTTGCATTTTGTGAACAACATTGTTGTCGTGCGCGAAGGACCGCTCGTCGGACGCGGACCGCGCGGCGTGGGCGGCATCTGGGCCGCTAATCTCTGGTACGACTACACCGGCAAGCCGGAACTCGACGGTCTTGCGTGGGATGCGTGGCAGGCGTGCGGCAAGGAGGTCGGCGGCATGTACGCTGATCCGCTCTTCGAGAACGCCGAAGCGTGCGACTTCCGCCTCAAGCCCGAATCTCCCGCGTTTGCGCTTGGTTTCAAGGCGTGGGATTACACGCAGGCAGGAACGAGAACGCCGAACGCCGAACGCTGAACTTCCAACCATGAAACATGAAACGTCATGAAACCTAAAATCAAAAACCCAACTTATGCTATCATGCCGTCGTGAAGGATGTTGAACACTCTTTGATTCGAGAGCGCGGCACGTCTGGCCGTATGCTCCGTCATGCAAGCCGTCTCGTGGCGCTGGTGTCCGGGTTGGGCATCGCGTGTGTGCATGCAGCCGATCAGCCGCAGTGGGGCGAGCGCTATTCGCGTAACATGGTCTCTGCCGAGCGCGGTTTGCCGGATTCATTCGATCTTGAAAGCGGCCGCAACGTGCGCTGGATCGCTGAGATCGGTACCGAGACCCATGCCACGGCGATTGTGGCTGGCGGACGCGTCTACATCGGTACCAACAACGGACGGCCGCGCGATCCGCGTCACACCGGTGATCGCGGCGTGTTGATGTGTTTTGACGAGCGCACCGGCAAGTTCCTCTGGCAGTTGGTTGTGCCGAAAATCACCACCAGCATCTATTGGGATTGGACCGGCAGCGGCGTCTGCTCGCCGCCCACAGTCGAGGGCGACCGCGTCTATGTGGTCAGCAGCCGTGGCGAGGTGTTGTGTCTCGATGCCGCCGGCATGGCAAACGGTAACGACGGACCGTTCATGGACGAAGCCAGCTACAGTGTGCCTGCCGGCAAGCCGCCGATTCCGCCTGCCGCGAATGATGCCGATATCCTGTGGTGCTATGACATGATCGCGGAACTCAACGTGCGCCAACACGACGCGGCTCACTGTTCGCCGTTGCTGCACGGACGGTTTCTGTACGCCAACACCTCGAACGGCGTGGATGACACGCACCGCCATATCGCCTCGCCCGATGCGCCCTGCCTGATCGTGCTCGATAAAGAGACAGGTAAACTCGTGGCGCGTGACGATGAGCACATCGGGCCGGATATCTTTCATTGTACGTGGGCCTCGCCCGCCCTGACCACGGTCAATGGCCGTACGCTGATTATCTACGCCGCGCCGAACGGCGTGGTCTACGCCTTCGAGCCGGTAACCGAAGTGACCGACCACGTGCAGAAGCTGAAAAAAGTGTGGTGGTTTGACTGCGATCCATCTGCTCCCAAGGAGCAAGTCCACCGGTATGTCGCCAACCGCAAGGAGAGTCCCAGCACGATCCACGCAATGCCGGTTCTGGCTGACGGTCGTCTCTACGTGGCCGGCGGCGGCGACATCTGGTGGGGCAAGCGCGAGGCGTGGCTGCTCTGCCTCGATCCCGCCGCCGGCAACGGCGATATCACCGCCACCGCCCGCATCTGGTCCTATCCGCTGTTGCGCCATACGCTCTCGACGCCTGCGGTCTGGAACGGCTTGGCGTTCGCCGCCGACATGGGGCGCACGATTCACTGTGTCGATGCGAAGACCGGACGCGCCTGCTGGACGCATGAGATTCAGGGAGAAATGTGGGCCTCGCCGTTGGTCGCGGACGGCAAGGTTTACATCGGCACCCGTCGCGGCGAGTTCACGATCCTCGCTGCCGCGCGCGAGAAAAAGGTGTTCTCCACCGTCATGCTGGACGGACCGATCAGTGGTTCGCCCACCGCTGCCAACGGTACGCTCTACGTGCCTACTCAGCGGCGTCTCTACGCGCTGAGTCGCACGCGTGAACCGTAAGCCGCACGCTGGGGGCGTCGGGCGCGGGTACGGCATAGTGGCGCGCCACGCGGTAGCCGGGCACCCAAATAACCTCATCGTCGCAGACAATCAGCGGAACGGTGTCGCGCTGTACCTCAGGCAGTTTGGCATCGACATAGAGATCCTGGATTTTTTTTGAGCCGTTCATGTTGGTCGGCGCGATGCGGTCGCCCGGCTGACGCGCACGTACGGTCAAGACGCGTCCCTCCAGCGCGGCCGCGCTCAGCGTGCAGGCAGCCGGGAAATGTCCGACGCCATTAACCAAACTAAAGATGCCGGTATCGCAGGTCGCGGTGATCTCGAACGCGCCCCAGCGGAGCGGCCGCACGGTGGGGACCGTCAGCACAGCGGGCAGGGGGGCGGCACATTCGGGCGGCTGTTGCTGAAAGGTGAGGCGGCAGTTGTGGCACTCGACAACAGTCGCTCCGCGCAAGGTGGTACGCCAATCGCCAGGCTCGCGGCAAAGCGTCAGCAGGCGCTGTACCGTGCTGAAGCCCGCCGCATCAGGAGACGCGTGGCGATAAAGCCAGAGGCGTAAAATACGGCGTTGCAAGGCCAGCGGTTCGCGCAACAGGTCATCGACCGGCAATGCGCCATCATCGGTGGCGAGCGCGGCGAATTGCTGTCGGGCGAGTGTATCCAGCAGGGCGTCATCCTCGCGCAGGGTTTCAGCCGACTGGCAAAGGCGCGCGCGCAAGTCGGCAGACCAGTTGGCCTCAAGATACGGCAGCACGACGTGGCGCACCGCGTTACGCGGAATCGCGGGGTCGCGGTTCGAGGCATCTTCGCACCACGTCAGACCGCGTTCGCGCAACCAAGCGCGCAGAGCCGCGCCGGAGATCGCGAGCAACGGACGAACCATGCGGCAGCCGTCGAGATGCGTGCGCGGACGCAGACCGGCGAGACCTGCGGCACCAGAACCGCGGGCCAGACGCATCAGCAAAGTTTCGGCCACGTCGTCGGCATGGTGGCCGGTGGCGAGTGCGTCTAGCGCACACGCCTTGTAGGCGTGGCGGAAGAAATCCAGACGCGCATCGCGCGCGGCCATTTCAAGCGAGCGCCCATCCGCCGGACGCTCGGCAAGCGCCACACGGCGACTCACGAACGGCAGTCCGGCGTCGGCGGCGAGCGCCTCGACAAAACGCGCCTCCTCATCCGCCTCCGCGCGCAGTCCGTGATTCAGGTGCAGGACGGTCGGCGCGATACCGCGCGCCCGGCACTCCGGAAGCAACAGGTGAAGAAGCGCCACAGAGTCGGCACCGCCAGAGACCGCAACACCCAGACGCGTGACCGCATGCAACAACTGATGGCGCGCGATCATCTCTGCCACCGCCTCGTCGAGATGTCGGTGATCCGTGATGTAACCGGTGAAACGGGATGAATCTACAGCCATGTGCATAGAATAATCAATATGTGGCCCGCGCTCAACCGGGGAGTTGGCGATTTAACCGGCGCTCCATTCGTTATTCACTCTCGCTTTCGGATCGTGTATGCTTTGTTCCATGTTACACGGTAGGGAAAGGCTAGATGCCACGACAAGCGGTTGCGGGCCGTTGTTTAGGCGTGTCGGCTGGGTAGGGCGGCTGGCCGTCGGCACGTTGCTACTGGTTTGGGGTGTCGGGTGCGGCGACGGACCGCGATTGCGTCCGGTGACACCGGAGTCGGTGGTATTGGCCTTTGGCGACAGCCTGACCTCAGGTGAGGGCGCCGATGAGGAGCAGAGTTATCCAGCGGTGTTGGCGCATCTTTTGGATTGCGAGGTCGTGAACGGCGGTGTGGCTGGCGAGATCACACAGCAGGGCGTCGCCCGTTTGCCGGAGATGTTGCTAGACCATCGGCCGCAGATGGTGATCATTTGTTTTGGTGGCAACGATATGCTGCGCAAGTTGGACGATGATGTGATCACGCGGAACCTACGTGAAATGATCCGTACCGCGCATCAGGCAAAAGCCGACGTGATCCTGATCGGCGTTCCGCGCCCCGGATTGTTGCTTCGTGCGCCTCCATTTTATCGAGAGATCGCGGAGGAGTTCGGCTTGGTTTATGAGGGCAAGATCGTCGCCAAGATCCTCTCGCGGCCGACACTGAAAAGCGATTTGATCCATCCGAACGCCAAGGGCTACCGGAAGCTTGCCGAGTGCTTGGCCGATGTGATCCGGAAAAATTCTTGATGACAAAGCCCTTGCCTTCAAGCGTCCGGTGTTTTGCGCAGGTGGTTGGCGAGAGCCGTGCGGACGGCGGCTGCGTCGAGCCTCTGTTGTTCTGGCGAGGAGTCGGTATCTAACGCGACGAGGGTGGCGCGGTGAGTCCGATACAGGTCACGCGCCCGGCAAACCCAGGCCCACGGCACACCCGCCAGCACACGCGCGCTGGGGTAGCGCTCGGCCAGAAACGCTCTGGGCATGAAGATGCGGCCCAGCACCAGTCGGGCGCGTCCCACTAGACCGGCTCGGCGATAACAGAGCATCGTCGATTCCGCCCCGCGCTCTGACCCGTGCGGCAGGCGGGCGAGGGCGTGAAGCACGGCGTCACGCCAAGTTGCCTCGATTTGCGGTACGCTGTTCGTCAAGGTGGCGGGCAGGGGTATGTCAAACAGATCCGCAACGAAACGCAAGATGAACGGGATAGCCGTTCCGGTTTGCCAGCGCGTGCCAGCGGCAGTGATCGCCTCGGGCGTGAGCGCGTCGCCTCGTGTGCGCATGAGCAGCGCGATATCCAGATAGGAACGTAGCGGGATTGCGAACAGATGGTGCAGCATGTGGTGTACAAGATGTGCGAGTTGATCGGGGACCGACAAGGCGAAGCAGGGAAAACCGTAGAGCCGTGTCGGTTCAACATGCTGCCATACCGCTCCCATGTCCGCCTCAGGCGAGTCGGTTTCCAACTCGCAGGACATCGCCCAGTGCATCTCTACAGCGTAAGGATGCTGGGGGTGGCGGTAGCATTGATCGCAGGCGAAGCGGCTGTGCAGCGTGTCTGCGGCGGCGGTGTAGCCAAGTTGCAGCATCACGGCATGGCTGCGGTCGCGCTGGTCGGTACGGATCAGCACGTCGATGTCAGTCATGCTTCGCAACACCGGATTCGCGTACACTGATTCGGCGAGCCAAGCGCCTTTCAACATGACCAGATCCAGACCAGCGCGTTCGAAACCCGCCGCCATTTCGGCAAGCTGCCGCTGCCGCAGGGTCGAACGTTGTAGCTCTCGCAAGGTGCGCATGCGCCACGCGCCTGGCACGCTATCGGGCGGGGCGGCTGACGCAGCGAAATGTTCAGGGAAATGGGCGGTCAGCCACGGAAAGAGAAAGGTATCCACGCCTTGTTCGCATGCCGTGCGATAAAGCAGCGGCCACGACAACGCGTCCGTACCAGTCGGCAGCGGCCGGTCGTGCAGGGCACCGCGTACGCATGCGACCAGCATGTGAAGCCTGCTCAACGGCGACATGGGTGTGGTTTCAAAATCCATGACGTAAGTGATACCACGAGATGCGGGGCAGGGCAAGTATCCATTCTGTGAACGCCGCACATCGAACGCCGAACGTCGAACTCAGAAGTGAAAAAATCCTAAATCCTAAATCCTCAATGATCCTCAATGATAACTCCCGCAGGGTGATCGGCATTGCGGGAGCGTGGGGGTTCTGTTAATCTACAGGCCACATGTCCACGCTTCTTCACAGATGGGTACGGCGTGTCCGGTTGAGTCACCTGTCGGCTGTCATTGCCGGTCTTTGCCTGCCGCTTTTGGTTTGGTGGGCGGGCTGCTTGACCGCCCGTATCCGGCCGCCTGCCGGACGAACACCAGTGGTGATGACGATGGAGGTGACCGGCTACTGTAATTGCGGCACCTGTTGCAGTTGGGAACGGAGTTGGTTCGGGCTGGGGCCTCCGGTGATCAGTAGCGGACCCAACAAGGGCAAGCCGAAGGAGGTCGGCATCACGGCCAGCGGCACGCGTGCGGGTCGGGGTACGGTCGCGGCTGATACCTCGGTGTTGCCGTTCGGAACCATTGTGGAGGTGCCGGGTTACGGCTTTGGACGTGTAGAGGACCGTGGCGGCGCGATCAAAGGTAACAAGCTTGATCTCTGGTTCCCTTCGCACGACGCAGCGTTGCGGTGGGGTCGCCAGAAGGGTGTGCGCGTGCGCGTGTGGAAACCTTAGGATTTTTTGGAGAGAACGCATTTAACAG
>JAKJHA010000109.1 GCA_022704125.1 Verrucomicrobiota bacterium
GCCGCCACTTCCGCCGGGGCGCCGAGCACCGCAACCGTGTGGCGCGTGTCGCCGATCAGTACCGCGCGCTCCGGCAGCGGCCCCTCGTCGGTTACGATCGGTAGCGTCACACCGGTCAGTTGTGCCGTGAATCGCTGCAACTCCTCCGCTGCGTATACTTGCGACGGCGACGCCTTTGCCGGCCGCACCAGCGTGACCGCCGCCGGCTCTCCACGCCGCGCCAGTGTCATCGACTGCGCCGCAAGGCCGAACGGCATCAGCAACGCGACGGACAGACACAGGCCAGCCTTTTTCAGCATACGCGTGATTGACGGAAGGGATGTGCGGAGACTTGTTCTTTTCTCAGACATGATTTTGTGACCTCTATGCTTGTTGTACCGGAAACGGTCGAGCGTCTGCTTGACCGGCGGCGTTAACGCCGCCCACAGAACCGGCTCGCGGCACAAAGGAAAAAACTCCTAAATCCTAAATCCGTGCGCAGGCGCGGCGGAGCCGCGCGTCAGCACGGTGGCCGTCCTAGAGTCGCTTCGATGCGTTGCGCCAGCCGCCGCGCGAAATCATTCAACTTATCGCGCGTCCACGGCGTCACCACGATTTGCCGCGTATCGACAAGCAACCGCTTGTCGCGCGCCTCGCTCTCTTCGCAGGTCCAGAAGATCGGTTTGCCGAGACCAATCGCCAGGCCCGCATCGAAAAAGGCAGGCGGCGACTGACCGGTGAGATCCGCCACCACGATCGACGCACGGCGCAGTTCCACAATCCGCTCATCCGTGATCTTGTTGGCGTACTCGCGGCTGTCGATGCGCACTGCCGCATAGCCTGCGGCTTGGAGTCCCGCCGAAAGGCCTTGTGTCCAGAGCGTGTCCGCATCCTTATCGAGCGTCAGCGAAACCGCGGCCAGCGGCTGCTCCGGCTGCAAGCGCGCCGTGTCGAGCGCGGCCCAACCAGCCGGCGTCAGGCAGTAGACCATGCCGCCACCGCCACCACCGCCGCGCTGGGGACGCGGCCCCCTGCCATCGCCACGTGGTGCGGACGCCACCTCTTCGATCAGGCCGCGCTCAACGAGGTAGCGCAGGCAAAAGAGCAACTCCTGCCGGTTGGCGCAGAACCCGACCGCCAGCTCATTTTGTGAGAGCGTCACGCTATCCGCGAGCGTCCTAGAGCGTCGCCGCAGATAGCGCAACAGACAGTCGCCCTTGGCCGCCACGTCTGTATCGCGCGGCACGGGCAGTTTGGCCGCCTTGTCCAGTTCCGCCCACGACTTGAAGATATCGACCGTCACCAGCAACCGCTCGCCCAGAATGTCCCAGGTGTTGCGGCAGAGCCCGGAGAGCAGGTGCGTCGGCGGAAAAGCCGGCGGACTGTTCATGAGCTGGGTCTCGGCCAGAGCCTGAATCTGATAGCGTCCGCAACGCTGACAGGTGATCTCAAAGGTGTTAGCGCCGACACCCGAACGCTGTACGTTCGGGGTACGGCAAACCGGACAAGGCGTGCGGTTATCCATTCGTCTTTTCCCGGACGGCGGGCTTGAAGGCCACCGCCATCAGCACGGCCAGCACCAGCGCGAAGACCAGTGCGATTAGATACGGGGTCGTCCACACATGCTTACCGATGTTGGGACCTTCCGTGATCACGTTCTTCTTGAGAATCCCGTCAAACACGAAGTTCGAGAGGAAGGTTCCCAAGCTGAACATAATCAACCCGATGAAGCCCTGCGCTTGACCGCGCAGATCGGAGGGCGCCGCCGCATCCACATACATCTGGCTGCCAACGACGAGCATGCCGAAGATCAACCCGTGGATCAAGATGCCGCTATAGTCGCAGATTCGCAATCCGTACGACGCACCCAGATAGAACATGACGTAGCGGAAGGCCAACGCCAGCAGGCCCAGCACCATGCCCCACTTGTAACCCGCTTTCTTCAGGATAACCGGGATCATGAGCATGAAGACCAGTTCCAACACCTGTCCGAGGTTCATGACCCCCGTCAGATACTCGTAACCGCGCTCACTCAGATAGGTGCTGTTGTAGACGTTATACCATTGGAACGGCACCATCGCCAACAGGATGAGCACCGAGAACACCAAAAAGTCAGGGCGCTTGAGCAACACCAGCGCGCGCAGTCCCAGCGTATCGACTAACGACATCTTCTCACCCTTGGCCGGCGGTTCGGTCGGCGGCAGGAAGAAGGCCAGCACACCGGCCATCACTGCGGCAATCGCACCAGCCGCGAAAATGTGCGGGGTACCGTCAAACTGCGCGATGCCGAAAACTTTCGTGCCCACGATGCTGAAAATCGCCGACGCGACCCAACCCAGCGTGCCGAACACGCGGATCTGCGGGAACGCCTCGGTCGTGCTGCTCCCCATCGCAATCGTGGCGGTCAGCGACCAGGTCGGCATGTAAAACACCATCACCAGCAACAACGTCACGAACAACGCCCCCGGCGTCTTGACCGTGTAGGCGTAAGCCAACAATGCGGCCGTTACGAAGTTACAGAGCGCCAACACCTTTTCGCTGTTCATCAGCCGGTCAGCGAACATACCGAAAATCGGCGACGCCAATGCGCCGAACCCCATAATCATACCGCATAAAAGCGGCAAGATGCTGCCTTCCGGTGCCATCTTGGTGATGTACGGAAACATCGGGATGAACCAAACCGGAAGAATCATGAACTGCAAGAACATCATCGCGCTAAGTTTAACGCGCGTTCCCATCGGCATCGAATTTGACATAGCTACTCCCTTTTTGCGGCACGGGTCCATCCCGTCCGCAGGATGGCGGACACCCGGCACAGGCTCCTCCCCGGAGCCTCCCGCTCGTCGTCCGTTTTCAACCACATTAACATGCGTCTATTATCAACACGCCCGCATTGAAATGTCAACGAAAACCGTGTATTCTTTCTGACATGAAACTGCTTATCACCGCAGGTCCGACGCGCGAGCATCTCGACCCTGTCCGTTTTCTCAGCAACCGGTCGTCCGGAAAAATGGGCTTTGCAGTCGCTCAGGCTGCGGTCGAACGCGGCCACACCGTCACGCTCGTCACCGGGCCGGTCGCACTGCCGACGCCCGAGCAGGTCTTCCGCGTCGACGTCGTGAGTGCGCTCGACATGCTGGCGGCCGTGCGCCGTCTGCTCCCCTACCAGCACGCACTGGTGATGTGTGCGGCCGTTGCTGACTGGCGGCCGAAAAACCAGAGCGACGTTAAACTCAAGAAGACCGAGGTGCCGATAGAGATCGCGTTGGAGCCCAACCCCGACATTCTCAAAACGATGCTCCCGCTTAAAGAGGACCGGATCTTCGTAGGCTTCGCCGCCGAAACCGGCGACCCGCTGGCCGAGGCGCAACGCAAACTGACCAGCAAGGGACTCGACCTGATCGTCGCGAACGACGTGACGCGCCCCGACGCCGGCTTCGAGGTGGACACCAACCTTGTCACCTTCCTCACCCCATCCGAGCCGCCCCGCGCCCTGCCGCTGCAAAGCAAGCTCGACATCGGCCGCGCCATCGTTGACTGGCTGGAACAGCGCGAACGCGCTGCGCCGAACGTCACTTGAGGCTTTCCAGCATACGGAGTAGTTGATCGATCATCTTGACCGATGCCTCGATCTCCAGCCGACTGGTACCCAGCCAGGTTTCATACCCGCCGAGCGCGTGCTGTTCCGGCGTCGGCAGATAGCCGAAATAGCCGTGCGCCAGCGAGACCGTAAAAGAGGGCTTGAACGGATTGCGCTTTTTCAGTTCCAGCCCGATCTCGCTGAATACCTCGTTGGGAAATGTCGTGATCCCGACATCGCCGATCCGAAACGCCTGCAGCGCGAAGCGGGCACGCTCAGGCTGACTCTGCACGCCCATGGTGCGGGCAGCGTAGATCTCTCCGAGCGTTTTGGGCTTGGTTTCCGGCCCGAGTTTGGCCAGCGTGTCTTTGGCCCACTGAAGTTGTTCCGGCGTGGGCCGACGGAAGGCCAGATCGATCTCCTCGAAAGCAGCGCCCAACGGCACTTGATCGCGCCATTCGATCGTTTGATAGGCAGCATGCACGGCTGCGGCTACATCGTACGCCACCTCACGCATGCGGGCGTACGGCGCATATCGCTCGCCCTGACGGGTGAAGTCGATGTTGTTAATGTTACCGCTGGTACCGTTGCTCATGATCGCCAGAAACTCGGGCGACTGGCGTTCGGCGTCCAGCAACTCCCGCATGCGCGCGTCAAAGATGCCATAGTAATCGGCCGAGATATCCGCGCCACGCACACCGCCCACATAGTGCAGCGAATAGTTCGCGAACAGAGCGAGCGGCCGCCCTTCGCGCGACTGCACACCGAGAATGGCCACCTGAGGATCGGTCGGCCCGGCCGGGCGAACCAGATCCTTGCTGCCGCGCGCCGGATTCATCTTGACCAGATCGTTGGTGTTGCCGAACGGATTGACTGGCATCGTGCCGGGCTTGAGGAACCAGCGCCGACAGAAGACATGCTGCGGCACATCGGCGGTCGTCCAGCCGATCTTCGCCGGTTCGAGATTGTTGACCGCACAGCGCACAGCGTCGGCAACGCGGCGCGCCACAAACTGCTGGTAAGGACTCAGTTTGGCGGCGAGATCGTAGCGTTCGCCCAGCGCGCTACACGCCGAGTGCGTGTGCGTCGCAGAGACCAGCACATGCGACATCGGTATTTCCGTCGTCTCTTGAACCAGCCTGCGCGCCTCGTCGCACAGCGTGTGCGAAAGCCCCAGCAGGTCACACACCACCAGTGCCACGCGCGTCGTCCCGCTCTCCAGCACCAGACACTTCGCCCACAGTTCATCATGTACATGCTTCGCCGGGAAAGGATGGAAACCGCCGATAATCGGCTCCCCCAGCGATGGCGTGATATTGCTCTTGGCAACCCCCGCGCGGAACGGCACCTGCTCCGCAGCCTCAGCGAGCGGCGCGCATACCACGTAGACACCCGCAACCCCAATTAGAAAACGCCTCAACATACTCCCTCCCTTTTTTCAGTATTCCCTTTTGCGTTTGGCGCGCAGCGCATCCGCCGCGCGGTTCAACTTGCGAGTCAACTGGATCGCCTCTTGATCGGGCTCCGGCGCGGCAACCGGCTGCTGCCAGTCGCGCGTCACGGTCGTGACTTCAGGCACCGCGACCACGCCGTCCAGCAATGCGTCCAACAGGCTCAGGGTGCAGACGCGCACCGCATTGGACTCCACCAGAAAGAGTTCCAGATTCTCGTCATGCACCCCCGGCGGCAACGGCGGCACGCAGGCCGGACAGCCGTTTTCACAGGTGCATTCTCGAATCATCCGGCGGCAAAGCTCCAGCGTCTCCTCGATCTTCTCAAACACCTTCTCCGCATAACCCGCCCCGCCTTCCAGCCGGTCGTACAAAAAGAGCGCGCTCTCGAACGCCATGTCCTCCCAAGTGGGCGGCGGCAACGGCACGAATCCCTCGGCATCCGCAATCTCGTTGGACGTTGAATGTTGAGCGTTGAGCGTTGAACGTTCCTTCCCCTCCTCCTCCTCGCGGTCAAGCGGCGCGAGATCGGTCTCGAGGTCGGCCGGGTCAGACATGCTCACGCTTGACGCGGCGTGACGCAGGATATAGCGCAGGCCAAAAAGCGCGGCCGGTGCGAGACGCTTGTCGCGATCATCCAGCGCACGGCTCCACGGCTCGGGCGCGCGCAGGGCGAAGCCCACGGTGTCGTACTCAAAGGGCGGCAATGTAATCGGTCCGTAGCCCACATTCTCTAAGGTACGCTCGCGCACTTTCTTAAAGAGCTTGGGCTGCCTATTCACATGCAACGCGCCGAAACGCAGTTCCGAGTCGTGCAATGTCTTGCGTCCTTCATCCGTTGTCAGGTCCAGCCGACTCTCCCACTCCGATTCGGTGTAGTAATCCACCTCCACCGGCTCGACGGTACACAGCTTCTTCTCAAGGTCCAGTTCCATGGACATGTAGCGGCGGCCGAGATGCTGATAGATCGCGTCTTTGTAGAGTTCAGCGCGCGCACCGATCGGATCGATCTCGCCGATCACCTCGCCGTGGCAGACGATCTCCACGTTGTAGTCGGTCATGCCGCGCAGGTTGACGCCACGGGCCGGATAGTCGGGCAGCGCATAACGCCAACAGCCTTTGTACGGCTTGAGCGTGCCGTCCTCTTTAAGAATGTCGAGCGCGAAGCCGTAGGCGCGCGTATCAAAGAGCGGTTCCTCATCGCGCAACGGATGTTCGTGCGCGGCGCACGGCAGGTGCTGCAACATAATGTACGGATTGTCGGCATGCAGCCACGCCTGTTCGATCGGCGTTCCGGTAATAAATTCGGGGTGGTTCACCAAGTACTGATCTACCGGCGCGTCCTGCGCCACGTAGAGAATCAACGCGCGGTTACCTTTGCGCCCGACGCGCCCGGCCTGTTGCCAGAAACTGGCCAGCGTGCCCGGATGACCAGAGAGGATACAGACGTCGAGATCGCCGATGTCGATGCCCAACTCAAGCGCGTTGGTCGAGATGATAACGGTGATGCGCCCCTCGAAAAGATCCTTCTCAAGCTGACGCCGCTCGGCCGGCAACAATCCCCCGCGATACGGTTTGACCCGCTCTTTCAATTCGGGATGGCCGTCGGTGACCGCGCGCCAGAGACGCTCCACCCGCTGCCGCGAGCGGCAGAAACAGATGGTGCGGACACCGGCGGCCGCAGCGGCGCGGATCAGCGGGATCGAAACCGAAGCCGGCCCCTTGCGGAAACGCGCGGAACCGGCGCTCTCCACCAGCGGCGGATTGATCAGGTAGAGATCGCGGCGCGGCCGCGGCGAACCGTCGCGGTCGATCACCGTAAACGGACGGTGGAAGAGCGCCTGGACATGCTCGCCCGGATTGCCCACCGTCGCGGAACAGCAGACGAAGCGCGGCGACGAGCCGTGCATGGCGCAAACGCGCAGCAGGCGGCGGAAAACATTAGAGACGTGCGACCCGAACGCGCCACGGTAGGCGTGTACCTCATCCACGACGATATACTTGAGACGCCCCAACAGGTCGCTCCAGCCTCGATGATGATTGGGCAGGATTCCCGCATGCAGCATGTCGGGATTGGTGATCACAAAGTCCGCCCCCTTCATGATCTTGCTGCGCTCCTCACGCGGGGTGTCGCCGTCAAAGGTGCCGAGCTTGCGGGTGCCCAGCGCGGCCTTGAGCAGTGCGCCGAGCGTGCCTTCCTGGTCGCGCGAAAGCGCCTTGGTCGGATAGAGCAGCAACACTCCGAAGGGCGCTTCGCTTTTGCAATAATCGCTCAAGATCGGCAACAGGAAGGCCAACGTCTTGCCCGAGGCCGTGCGCGAGACCAGCACCGTGTCCTTGCCGGCCGTGACCGCCTCGAACGCGTCGGCCTGATGCGAATAAAGCTGCTCAATCCCGCGCTCGCGCAGCACTGCGGCGAGGCGCGGGTCGAGTCCGTCGGGGAAAGGCACCCCGTCCGCCTCTTCCGCCGGCATCACCTGATGCGCGCGGATTTGGCGTTCAAACCGCGTACGCAACACCGCTTCAACGGCATCGATATGAGAACCCACTGATTGCATAACCACCTGATACCGGCAAGTGTAACACGCCGCGCGCGAGCCGTCTACTCTGCCGCTTATTTCGCGAGCCGATTGCGCTGTTCGAGTTTTGCGCACCTGTATTGCGCGAAACGGGTGCGGGGAAAAGTGCGATCCCCCAGC
>JAKJHA010000110.1 GCA_022704125.1 Verrucomicrobiota bacterium
ATCTCGCGCCCGTGGCAGGAACGACTGGAGGCCGCCGGGTTGACGGTTGTTCCGTTCGTGTCGGGCGAGCTTGCGGAGGTGGTGCAAGCGTGGCTGGACGGTACCTTGCGCGGAACGGCGTTTGCGATGCCGGGATGCTGCGGTCGTCGGCGCATGCGCTGCGGTCGCGGGCGAAGAAGAAGACAATGTTGAAACACGAAAGAAAGGAGCAAGAAAATGCCGAGAGGAAATGGTAGGGGACCCCAGGGTATGGGACCGATGACGGGACGCGGGGCGGGAGTCTGCGCGGGATTGGGTACGCCGGGGTATGGCAATCGAGCGGGTGGCGGCTTTGGTTTCGGCGGTGGCTTCGGCTGCGGTCGGGGCGGCGGGCGCGGCGGCTTTGGTCGCGGGTACAGAAACATGTTCTGCGCCACCGGTCAGCCGGGCTGGGCGCGTTTCGACGGCGCTGGGGCGGCGGATGAAAAGCAGATCCTGACGAATCAGGCCGACGCGCTGCGCGCGCAACTGGACGGCATCCAGAAGCGGCTGGAGCAACTGGACAGCGACGGCGCGTCGCAAGACTGACCAGAGAATGGAGAGTAAAGGTATGAAGATTGCATTTTCGACATCTGGCAACGATCTTAACGCGCCGTTGGACACGCGCTTTGGACGGGCCGCGAAATTTCTGGTTTATGACACCGAGACCCAGGCGTTCACGCTGGTGGACAACACGCAGAACATGAGTGCTGCGCAGGGCGCGGGCATTCAGGCCGCGCAGAATGTTGCGGCGGCTGGTGCGCAGGCGGTGGTGTCTGGCCATTGCGGTCCCAAGGCGTTCCGCATGCTTTCGACGGCGAACATCAAAGTCTACACGTCGAATGCCGCGACTGTGGCGGAGGCGCTGTCGCAGTTTCAGGCCGGCGCGTTGACCGAACTCACGGCGGCGAATGTGGATGGGCACTGGGCGTAACCGTATGATTATCGCAGTGGCATCCGGAAAAGGCGGGACCGGCAAAACGACCGTGGCGGCCAATCTGGCGCGTGTGCGCGGTGACGTGACGCTGCTGGATTGCGACGTGGAGGAGCCGAACGTCCACCTGTTCATCAGCGGTGAGCCGCAGGGTGAGCCGGAGGTCGTGTCGCTTCTCGTGCCGGAGGTGGATGAAAGCCGCTGTGACGGCTGCGCGGCCTGTTCGAACTTCTGCGCATTCAAGGCGCTGGCTGTGCTGGATAAGCGTGTGCTGGTCTTCGCGGAGATGTGTCACGGATGCGGCGGTTGTGCGCGGGTGTGTCCGCAGGGCGCGATCCGCGAAGTGCCGAAGCGCGTGGGCGTCGTGGAGACGATGGGCGCGGGCGGGGTGACCGTGGTGCAGGGCCGGCTTGATGTGGGCGTGGCGATGGCGCCGCCGCTGGTGCGTGCGGTCAAAGCGCATATCCCGAAAACGGGGGATGCGATTCTGGATGCGCCGCCCGGCACCTCGTGTCCGGTTGTCGCCACATTGCGCGAAACCGATTTCGTGGTGCTGGTGACCGAGCCGACGCCCTTCGGGCTGAACGACCTGAAGTTGGCCGTGGAGGTCGTGCGCGAGTTGGGGCTTCCGTTTGGTGTGGTGGTCAACCGCGCTGACAGCAGCGATGACCGCGTGACGACCTATTGTCGCGAGGCTTCGATTCCGATCCTGGCCGAGATCCCGGATGATCGTCGCGTGGCAGAGGCCTACTCACGCGGCGAACTGATGGTTGACGCGCTGCCGGAATACCGTCCACTCTTTGAACAGCTTTACACCGACATCGTGAGGCTCTTGCAAAACCCTTTGATTGCAGGTGTAGCACGGGCATCTTGCCCGTGTTTCATGGGCGGGACGCCCATGCCACGAGGGGCTCTGCAAGGGCCTCATTGTTAACCAGTGGAATGACGCGAAAGCATTGGTGGAAGCGAGGTGAGATGATGTCAGCGGCGATTCAAGAGTGTGTGATTATCAGCGGTAAGGGCGGTACAGGCAAGACCAGTGTGACCGCTTCCTTCGCGGTGCTCGCGGCGGGGCGTGCCGTGTTGGCCGATTGCGATGTGGACGCGGCGGACCTGCATCTTGTGCTGACGCCCAAGATGATCACGAAGGCAGATTTCAAGAGCGGCAATGAGGCCGTGATCCGCAGTGAAGCCTGTACCGGATGCGGGACGTGCGTTGAGTTGTGTCGCTTTGAGGCGATTCGCTGTGTGAGGCGTCCTGATGGTAAAACCCGCTGTGAGGTTGATCCGATCGCCTGTGAGGGGTGCGGCGTGTGTGTGCGCTTCTGTCCGGGAAAGGCGGTCGATTTTCCCGAGCGGCTTTGCGGTGAATGGATGTTTTCGGAGACGCGCTGCGGCCCTATGGTTCATGCCCGCTTGAGCACTGCGGCGGAAAATTCTGGTAAGCTGGTGGCGACGGTTCGGCAGGAAGCGCGTCGCGTGGCGGAAGAGCGCGGTTTGCCTTTGATCATTACCGATGGCCCTCCCGGCATCGGATGTCCGGTGATTGCCTCCGTAAGCGGCGCGGACCGTGTGCTGGTGGTGACGGAGCCGACGGTCTCCGGCGAGCACGATCTGGAGCGTGTGTTGAAGTTGGCGCGACATTTCGTAATACCCGCCTTTGTGTGCATCAACAAGTGGGACATCAATCCCGAGATGACCGAGCGGATTGAACAGACAGCGCGGAAAATGGGCGCGACGGTCGCCGGACGTATCCGCTACGACCGCGCGGTCACGTCTGCGCAGCGCGCGGAACAGGCGGTCGTCGAGATCGATGCGCCGTCGGCTGAAGATGTGCGCGCCGTGTGGCGGCAGATGGGTTTCGAGTGAAAGGAAAACAGAACAGACATGAGTAAGACAAGTATCAAAATCGCGGTCCCTCTGGCTGAGGGGCAACTGTGCATGTATTTCGGACACTGCGAGCGTTTCGCGCTGATGGACGTGGATTTGGACGCGCGCGCAATCACCGCCCGCGAAGACCTCACACCGCCGCCGCACGAGCCCGGAGTGTTGCCGCGTTGGCTGGCAGAGCGGGGCGTCGGGCTGGTTCTGGCGGGCGGTATGGGGCAACGTGCGATGGCGCTTTTCGCCGAAAAGAATATCCGCGTGGTCGTCGGCCTTACGCCGGATGCCCCAGAGCAGCTGGTGGAGCAGTATCTGGAAGGAACGCTGAAACCGGGCGCGAACGTCTGCGACCACTGAGGGCACCAACCGATCACCATTGCATTCTCTGTCTTCGTTGTGATACACAAATCATATGAATTATTCGAGACGTTCTTTTCTGGGTGGGGCCGCCGTGTTGTCTCTGGCGTCGGTATCTGGATCTGAGACCGGGAGTGGCATTGCGGATACCGATTGTGTCGTGGAGCCTACCCGTAAACTTCCGGTCGCCGCTGCATGCGACGTGATCGTCGTCGGCGGGGGACCGGCTGGAATCGCTGCGGCTGTTTCCGCGGCGCGGGCCGGGGCGAAGGTTCGGTTACTGGAACTACAAGGGTCTTTGGGTGGGATTTGGACCAGCGGCTTGATGGGGTGTGTGTTCGATTTCGACAAGTCCTCAATCGACCGGGAGATCATTCGTCGGCTCGATGCCTGCGGCGCACGTTCACCGCGCCATCCCGTGCCGGCCTTCAAGGATGCGAAAAACGCATCCTGGCGGTCGAATTTTGTGTATGAGCCCGAGCGTATGCGGATTGTCTGCGAGGAAATGTGTGCCGAGGCCGGTGTTCGTTTCACCTTGCAGTGTCCGGTGGTGGCGGCGATGCGGGGGAAGGACGGACGGAAACTGTCGGCGGTCGTCACGGAATCCAAATCGGGGCGGCAGGCGTGGAAGGCGAAATGCTTTATCGATTGCTCGGGAGACGGGGATCTGGCCGCGCTCTCCGGTTGCGGCTATGACGTCGGCTACGGCCCGGACCGTGTGGATCAACCGGCCAGTCTGGTGGCGCTGGTGTGGGTGCCGGATGACCCGGCGCTGGCCCGGTTCGCCGTGAATGATCCGTCGACATACGGTCCGAACCGTCGGCAGACGGTGAATCCGAAGAAGGAGCTTCTGGCTGAGTTGCGACGCGCCGGAATCAGTCCGTCATATTCGGATCCGACGCTTTTCCGGCTGCGGAGCGGACTGTGCGCGCTCATGGCGAACCATGAATACGGACTTCGAATGGATGATGCACAGGCGATTACGGATGCGACCGTCCGGGCGCGTGCCGAAGTGTCGCGCCTTGTCGATGCGCTGGACGCCCTGGGCGGCCCCTGGAAGGGGACGCGAGTGATCCTGACGGCGGAGCAGATCGGCCATCGGGGGGCCCGGCGCATCCACGGGCGGGCGACCGTCACGGTTGAAGATGTCGCGGCCGGGCGCACCTGGCCCGACGGAGTCACCACCTCGAATGCGGGGATCGACATCCATGCGCTGACCTATGCCTCCAACGAGAAGCAGGCGGCCGGCCAGACCTTTGGGGCTTCGTTCCGTCCGTTTCAGATTCCCTTGGATGCGCTACGGGCGAAGGATGCCGACAACCTGTTCATGGCGGGACGTTGCATTTCCGGCGATTTCATCGCGCAGGCCTCTTATCGAATGACCGGCAGCGCTGTCGCCATGGGTGAGGCCGCCGGACGAGCCGCGGCACAACTGGTCCTGAAGAGGTGAAGCGACGGGGTGGGGAGTTGTGTTGGTGAATGGAACTGCGATCACCGTGTTGTCTGATAACCGTGCCGCCTACGGGCTGGAGGCGGAGCACGGTTTTGCGCTTTGGATCGAGACCGCAGGGCAAAAAATCCTCTTTGACACCGGTCAGGGGGAGGCCATGCCGCGCAACGCGGAGACGCTCGGTATTGACCTCGGCTGGGCCGATAGCATTGTGCTGAGCCACGGACATTACGATCACACCGGCAACCTTCCGGTCGCGCTGGAACGAGCCGGTCGGGCCGAGTTGCTGCTGCATGCCGACGCGATCCGGACGCGGTACAGTATCCACGCATCGCCGAAACCCATCGGGATGCCGCTAGGTGCGCGCGAGGCCGTACGGGCCGCGGGCGACGCACGTTGCCGGTGGGTCACGCAACCGGTTGAACTGGATGCGGGCGTTTGGCTTACGGGACCGGTACCGCGCGAGACGTCTTTTGAAAACACCGGCGGGCCGTTTTATTGGGATGCGGATGGACTGGAGCCGGATCCGATCTTGGATGACCTTTCTCTCTGTGTCCGCACGAATGCGGGCTGGGCGGTGTGCCTAGGATGTTGTCATGCCGGGGTTGTCAACACGCTCCAGCATATTTTGCGGGAACTCGGAGGCACGAAGATCTTGGCGGTGATCGGCGGCATGCATCTTCGTCACGCGGATTCTGAAAGATTAGAGCGGACAGCCGCCGCGCTCGAGGAGTATGATATCCCCTATCTTTATCCGTGCCACTGCACCGGAGAGGCGGCGACGGCCTTTTTGCAAGAGCGCTTTCCGAAGGCGGTGCAACCGGTTTTCGCGGGCTTGAAGATCAGTTTTTGAAAAAAAGGAGAGGCTCTTGCAAAACCCCTTGCTTATAGGTGTGACACGGGCATCTTGCCCGTGTCTCATGGGCGGGACGCCCATGTCACGAGGAGTTTTGTAAGAGCCCAAGGAGTAGACGAAGATGAGTGTTCCCAGTGTCATGGTTCAACCGATCGGCATCATTTGCACTGAACATGTGCGATCGGAGGAGACGCCGATCCAACCCATTTTCGCGCCAACATGCGTGGGGCGTGTCGAGGTGTTCCCGGAGTACACGGAGGGGTTACAGGATCTCGAACAGTTCTCCCACATCTATCTCGTCTATCATCTACACAAAGCTAAAGAGCCCCGTCTGCTGACGAAACCTTTTTTGCAGGATAGGGTGCGCGGTGTGTTTGCGACGCGTGCGCCCTGCCGTCCGAACCCTATCGGGCTGAGCATCGTCAAGTTGGTCGGGCGCGAGGAGAACGTGTTGACCATCGAAGGGGCGGACATGCTTGACGGCACGCCGTTGCTGGACATCAAGCCGTACACGCGACGCTTTGACCATGTGCAGACGGAACGCGATGGCTGGCACGAAGAAGTGGATGATGCTGAAGCAGCGCGGCGAGGCGTCAGGAACTACAGCTTGAAAGGATAAACGATGCAAAACGAAAAAGAGAATAAGACGGACTGCTCACCCGAGCAGTGTGAGACCTGCGGAGACACATCGTGTGCCTCCAGACAGGGTGGGCGTCCTCATTCTGCGCCCGTTCAGGACGACGCCAGATTGAAGGCGCGTCTGAACCGTATCCGGCGCAAGATCATTGTGATGTCCGGCAAGGGGGGTGTGGGCAAGAGCACGGTGGCGGTGAATCTGGCGATGTCGGCGATGCTCGCCGGGCAGCGCGTGGGATTGCTGGACGTAGACCTGCACGGCCCCAGCGTGCCGACTATGCTGGGCTTGGTGGGGTGCCGCATGGAGGGCGGGGTGGATGGCATGCTACCAGTCGAGGTCGGCGGGCTCAAGGTGCTGTCGACCGGATTCCTGCTGCAGAACAACGACGACCCCGTGATCTGGCGCGGCCCCATGAAAATGGGGGTGATCCGTCAATTCATCGAAGATGTGGCGTGGGGCGATTTGGATCTGCTGGTGATCGACGTGCCGCCGGGCACCGGCGATGAGCCGCTCTCGATTTGCCAGCTCATCTCGGATTTGGAAGGCGCGGTGATCGTCACCACGCCGCAAAAGGTGGCGGCTGCCGACGTACGCAAATCAATCAACTTCTGCAACGAGGTGGGCGTCAAGGTGCTTGGCGTGATCGAAAACATGAGCGGCTTTGCCTGCCCGAAATGCGGTGAGGTCACACCGATTCTGCGGGCGAACGGCGGACGTCCGATGGCCGAAGAGATGGGCGTGCCGTTCCTGGGCTCGATACCGATCGATCCGCTGGTCGCCGAGTCGGGCGATGACGGCAAGGCCTTTGTAGAGTCGGCGGCGAGTTCGCCTGCGGCCGGGGCGTTCCGTGAAATTGTGCGGGAACTGGCGCTCGGTGAAAAGAACGCGTGAATGACGGATGAGGTCGAGCATGAAGAGAGACGAAGCGATGGCCCTGTTCCGCGATGGCGCGAACTGCGCTCAAGCGGTCGTGTGTCCCTTTGCGAAAGAGTGCGGCTTGGATTTTGAGAAGGCCATGATGCTGGCCTCGTCATTCGGTGGCGGCATGGGGCGGTTGCGGGAAGTCTGCGGCGCGGTGTCAGGTATGTTGATGGTCATCGGTCTCACGGAGGGCTATAGCGACTTGACTTGCAAGGCGGAGAAGGATCAGCATTATGCGCTGGTGCAAGCGCTTGCTGCAACGTTTAAGGACAAGACCGGATCGCTCATCTGCCGTGAACTGCTGGGACTTCCCCCGGGAGCCGATGAGCCCGTCTCGGATGCGCGGACAGAGGCATACTACAAGAGTCGGCCCTGTGCCGAACTCGTCGGTCTGGCCGCGCAGATTTTGGAGGAGCACTTCCGGTCAAAGGAAGAAAGCGAGTTAGGATCTTCTCAACCTAGGAAGGGTTGTTGATCGCGGCGTAACCCCGAAACCGAGCCGATTGCGCTGTGAGCTTGGAGCGAGGGTAGCGCGGGGCGGGGAGCGGGTATCTGTGGGCTGGCAAGCTCGGGATTCGTGTTTGCCGCACCCCTGAAGCCGCGGATTGCGCGGGAAAGCG
>JAKJHA010000111.1 GCA_022704125.1 Verrucomicrobiota bacterium
GACCCCGTGTCCGGCGTTTCCGAAGCCGTTCCGCGAGATGACCGATGCGGAACGTGTCGCCGCGATCACGGCCGACCCGTCTTACGGGCGGATCGTCTGTCGTTGCGAAAATGTGACGGAGGCTGAGATTCAGGCGGCGGTCCGTAGCCGCATTGGAGCGCGGACGCTAGACGGTGTCAAGCGCCGTACGCGCGCGGGCATGGGCCGTTGCCAAGGTGGTTTCTGCACGCCGCGCATCATTACGATCCTGTGTGAAGAGTTGGGATTGACGCCGGAGCAGGTCACGAAATTCGGCGGCGACTCGCGGATTTTGGTGACGTGTGGCACACGACACGCGGAGACCGATTCTGATGCGGCCTGTCAAACGTCGAGCGTTGAGCGTCAGGAGGTTTCCCATGACTGAGATCGACGTGCTTATCATCGGCGGCGGACCGGCCGGGCTGGCGGCAGCTATCGCGGTGCATGAGGCCGGTTGCCGTAAGGTGCTGTTGCTGGAGCGCGAACCGGCACTGGGCGGTATCTTGCGTCAGTGCATCCACGCCGGGTTCGGCATGCATGTGTTCAAGGAGGATTTGACGGGGCCGGAATACGCGCATCGCTTTGTGCAGCAGTTTCACGCGCTCGGTCTGTCGGCACAGTGCAACACGATGGTGCTGTCGGTGACGCCCGATCGCGAGGTGACGGCAGTCAGCCCGACCTTCGGCTTGCAGCGTTTCCGTGCCAAGGCCGTTGTGTTGGCGATGGGGTGCCGCGAACGGACGCGCGGAGCGCTGAGGGTACCGGGCTGGCGTCCGGCTGGTATCTATCCGGCCGGTCTGGCACAGCGCTTCATGAATCTGGATGGTTGGATGCCCGGACGGCGTGTGGTGATTCTGGGCTCGGGGGATATCGGTCTTATCATGGCGCGGCGCATGACACTCGAAGGAGCGCAAGTGTTGGCGTGCGTGGAACTGATGCCCTTTTCCAGCGGGCTCACACGTAATGTGGTGCAGTGCCTGGATGATTATGACATCCCGTTGTTGCTGAGCCATACGGTGATCGACATCCACGGGCGCGAACGGTTGGAAGCGGTGACCATCGCGCAGGTCGATGACCAGCGCCGGCCGTTGCCCGGCACCGAGCAGCGGTTGGCGTGCGATACGCTGTTGCTTTCGGTCGGCCTGATTCCTGAGAATGAACTCTCACGCGCGGCGGGTGTCGGGATCTCCGCGATCACATGCGGACCGCTGGTTGACGAATCGTTGCAAACCAGTGTGCCGGGGATTTTCGCCTGCGGCAATGTTTTGCATGTCCATGATTTGGTGGATCATGTGACGGTTGAATCGGAAGAAGCAGGACGTCAGGCGGCGCGGTACGCGCAAGAGGGCCAGCAGGCGCGCGGTAGCGATATCCGCGTACGCGACGGCGCGGGTGTCCGCGGTTTGGTGCCGCAGACGGTGTGCGCGGCGCGGGTGACTGACGGGGTGCCGCTGATGTTCCGTCCGTCAGCGGTCTTCAAGGATGCTGCGGCGGTGGTTCGGATTGATGGCGAAGAGGTGTTGCGTAAGCGTTCCCGGATCATGACCCCCGGCGAAATGGTGCGGCTCGTTGTGCCCAAGGATACGCTGGAACGATATGTCGGTGCCGCCGAGTTGACGGTGGAGGTGGAGTCATGAGCGAACAGACTTTGACGTGTATCGGATGCCCGATGGGATGCCGGCTGCGGGTTACGCTGGAAGACGGTCAGGTGACCGCAGTGGATGGCGCAGCGTGCGGACGCGGTGCGGTCTATGCGCGACAGGAGTGCGTGTGCCCGACACGTCATATCTCAACGCTGGCGCGTGTGCGGGGCCGTCGCGAGCCGCTCAGCGTGAAGACGGCGCAGCCGATCCCCAAGGCAATGATTTTTGCCTGTGTGGAGGAGATTCATCGGACTTGCGTGACGCCGCCCGTGAAGATCGGTGACGTGATTGTGGAAAATGTGTGTGGCACGGGCGTGGACGTGGTGGCGACGATGGAGATCGAAGCGGCGGAATGAAGAAGTCGAGTATCGTTGGGGGCGTGGCGGCGGGATTTGCCGCATGGGTCTGTTTGTCGGCGTCGGCAGAAGTGAAGCTCATCTCGATGGTGGGGGCCGATCCGGCGGCGACGGTGAAGCGTTTCCGCGAGTTGACGGATGCGCGCATCGCCGAGATCCGCGCGACGCCGAACCTGACGGTGCCCGCAGGATGCGATGTCTACTATCTGGCGAAGGCTGGTGACGACGCTCAGGATGGCCGAACGCCCGCGACGGCGTGGGCGACGGTTGAGCGGCTGAACCGCGCGACCGACATCCGGCCCGGCTCCTTCGTGCTCTTTGAACGGGGCGGGACTTGGCGTACGCCGCTCGATGTCCCCGGCCACCCTGCCGACAAGCCGTTCTCCGGCTACGCGGGCGGGCTCAAAGGCCTCAAGGGCGTCACCTATTCCGCTTACGGGACAGGCCCGAAACCGCGTTTGATTGCCTCGCCCTTCAACGGCGCGGACCCGGCCCGTTGGCAGGCGACGGACACGCCGAATGTCTGGTCGTGCCCTCTGGGGCGTACGGACGTCGGTCTGGTGGTCTTCGACGAGGGTGCGGCACACGCGATCAAGATCCTGCCTGTCTATCACAAGGACGGCCGCACGACGGCTCAATACACAGGGTGGCCGTTCACAGATTATCGCAGTCTCGATTCCGATCTGCACTTCTACCACGATTACGCCACGAACGGCATCGGCCGCGGAACGGGCCTACTGTATCTCTATTCGAAGGAAAATCCGGGCAAGCGGTTCAAATCGATTGAATTCGGCCTGCGCCATAACATCATCACGGCGCATGGTCAGGCGGGGACAACCTTCGACAACCTATGCCTGATGTATGGCGGGGCGCACGGCATCCATCAGGGCGGCTCCAAGAACCTCCTCGTTAAAAACTGCGAGTTCGGCTGGATCGGTGGCGGCATCCAGGGCGAGGGCCTCTTCGGTCGCGCGTGGGGCGTGCGCTACGGCAACGCGGTGGAAGTGGGCGGGTGCGACGGCTACACGGTCACGAACTGTTACGTGTACCAGATCTACGACGCGGGTGTCACGCATCAAGCCGACGCCGTGTCGCGCTTCAGCGGCAAGGAAAAGATCCTTTTCCAGAAGGGCATCCGTTATGTGGGGAACGTGTTCGAGAAATGCAATTACTCGATTGAGTATTTTCTCTCGCGCTGTCCCACGAACAACCCCAGCCGCATGGAGGATTTCGTGATCGCTGACAACCTGATGTGGGACGCGGGAACGGGGCTCTGCGAGCAGCGCCCGGATCGTAGACAGGACGCCCACATCAAAAGTTGGGTCGCCTCCAACCGCGCGATGGGGTATACGATTCGCAACAACCTCTTTGCGGGTGCACACATGCAACTGATCGAGATTTGCGCAAGCCTGACGAATCCCGATGGTAGCGCTTCGATACCGTGTTTGGATGAAAACGTCTTTGTGGGGACGCCCGCGACCCGCCTGGGGGCGGTCGAGCAGTTGTCCTCGGCTGCGGCGCGTCCGACATACGTGCCGCTGGACGACAAGACCGAGGCCTATCTGAACGCGCGTGGCAGCGGGAACCGCGTGATCGTGCAGTGATGAGCAGGCAGGTTTTTGCATGTGGGGTTGAGGAGTCCCTTCAGGGTACAACAGCTCAGCAAAAGAGCATAAGGACGGTGTTGATGGTGTCCAGTTTTTCCGCTAATCTAAAGTTGGATTTTGAATTGGTGGAGATGTGGCACGTATGCAGGGGAAGCCACGGGAAAACACAGCTATGAAAATCTTATCCTTTTTTAAGCCCGCGCCACATCGACCGGTCACCGGTACGCCGGAAGAGCAGGCGCGCGACTACCGCCAGAGCCGCCGGCAGGCGATATTCGTCATGGTAACGGTGTACGGGCTCTACTATGTATGCCGTCTGAGCCTCAACGTGATGAAGAAGCCCCTCGTGGATTCGGGATATCTCACCACCGAGCAGTTGGGATTCATCGGGTCGGCGTTGTTTTTCGCCTATGCGGTCGGCAAATGTGTGAACGGTTTTCTGGCGGATCGCTGCGACATTCGCAAGTTCATGTCGGTCGGTCTGTTTGTTTCCGCCTTGGCCAACTTTGCCTTGGGCTTCCGCATGCCGGCGGTGCTTTTCGCGGTGCTGTGGGGCATCAACGGATACGCGCAGTCCATGGGTGCGCCGGCCAGCGTGGTAGGACTGGCCCGCTGGTTCAGCAACCGGGAGCGTGGGACCTACTACGGTATCTGGTGTACGAGCCACAACTTGGGCGAGGCGTTGACGTTTATCCTGACATCGCTGATCGTCACCTCATTTGGTTGGCAGTGGGGTTTCGTGGGTGCCTCGCTGTTCGGTTTGGTCGGCGTGGTGCTGGCGTGGACACTCTATCACGATAGTCCGCAGAGCCGGGGGCTACCACCGATCTCCGAGTGGTCGGGCGAAACCGTTCCGACGGAAAAGGCGAAGAGCCCAACGTCGGTAGGGGCGGGGCAAAAAGCGGTGCTGATGAACTGGGCCGTGTGGATGATCGCGCTGTCGAGCGCATTCATCTACGTGGCGCGCTACGCCATCAACAGTTGGGGCATTTACTTTCTTGAAATGAAGAAGGGGTACAGCAACATCGAGGCCAGTTCGATCATCTCCGTGAACGCGATATTCGGTCTCTTTGGTACGCTGTTTTCCGGTGTGATCTCGGACAAGTTGTTTGGCGGTCGACGCAATGCGCCCGCGCTGATTTTCGGTCTGATGAATACCGTCTCGCTTTGCCTGTTCCTGTTGGTGCCCGGCGCGCACAAGTGGGTGGATGTGGTGGCGATGGTGCTGTTCGGCACCTCGATCGGCGTGCTCTTCTGTTTTCTGGGCGGGCTGATGGCCGTGGACGTGGCGCCGAAAAACGCGGCGGGCGCGGCGCTGGGCGTCGTCGGTATCGCCTCGTATCTCGGTGCGGGTATTCAGGATATCGTGAGCGGCTATCTGATTAAATCACAGGGAGCGGTTGAGGGCGGCAAAGAGGTCTACGAGTTTGCGCACACGGTCTTCCGTTTCAATGGATGCGAGTATGCGGTGGACCACATCGCCCTGTTCTGGATCGGTGCGTCGCTGCTCTCGGTGTTGTGCGCGTTGACAGTCTGGAACGTCAAGCCGAAGGAGTAGACGTGGCCCCAACCGGGCGGCTTGTCGCTGGGTGGCGGTTGGGGTATAATGCCCCAAAAAGGAGAAAGACGATGAGCGCAAACCTTGTAAAGCGTGTTGCCGTGTGTCTGTGTGTCTGTCTGTGCGGGGTGGCAGGTGCCCAGACTGTGGCCGAGTGTGATGCGTCGGGAGTCTGCACGACCGGCCGTGTGCAGACCGTGGCCGATGGCGGTAAGCAGATATGGGCGCTTAGCTGCGCGTTCACGGACGCGCCGCCGCTGGAGGTGGCGAAGTGGCTCACGGACAAGCCCGAGACGGAAGGCAAGTTTGTGATCATTGAGTTCTGGCGTACTTGGTGCGGTGCGTGCAAACGGATGACGCCGCTCATGAATACGTTGCATCGTAAATTCGGCGACGAGTTGGTGGTGATCGGGATCACCGGCGAGACCGAGGAGCAGGTCAAGGCGTACAAGGGTCCCAAAAAGGAGTATGCGCTGGCTTTGGATCGGCCACTGCCCGCTGATCAGAAAAAAAAGCAAGACAAGGCCGACGCCCAGACTTCTCAGAAGCGGGCAGAATCGGAAGAAGGACCGGATCTGACAGACTTTGCCGCCAAAGCACACCCGGACCAAGGAGCGTATGAAGCCCTGTTCGGGGTGTGGGGGTGGCCGCACGTCATTATTTTGGAGCCGCAATACCGGACGATCATCTGGGAGGGGTTCCCCGGTCTCAAGGGCTATGAATTGACCGAGGCGAAGGTCGCCAAGATTTTGGCGATCGGCCGTGGGCAGAATAAGGAATCGAAGTCGAAGAAGTGATGTGGATGCCCTTTTCATGCTGGTGCAGTGGGGGCAATGTATAAATAAGGCGGTGTGTCCATGCTCAATCATGAAGCTTTATTTTCGCGCGCGTGTCAGGTGATTCCGGGCGGAGTCAACAGTCCGGTACGTGCCTTCAACGGTGTTGGCGGTACGCCGCTGTATGTCGAGTCCGGCAAAGGCCCGTACATCCATACGGCGGACGGCCGCAAGCTGGTGGATTTCTGCTGTTCGTGGGGGGCGATGATCCTCGGCCATGCGCATGACGAAGTGGTCGCGGCGATTCAGTCGCGTGCGGCCCTCGGCACGACCTTCGGCATCAACACGCCGGATGAGGTGACCTTCGCTGAACGCTTGTGCGAATGGCTGCCCAGCCTGGAGCGGGTACGGTTGGTCAACTCGGGCACCGAAGCGGTGATGACCGCATTGCGCATCGTACGCGGGGTGACCGGACGCAAGCGCATCATCAAGTTCGACGGCTGCTATCATGGCCACAGCGACAGCATGCTGGTTTCGGCGGGCAGCGGCTTGTTGACCGGCGGCACCGTCAGCTCGGCGGGCGTTCCGCGATACGTGGTCCATGACACTTTTGTCGTGCCGTACAACGACATCGATGCGGTGAAAACGCTGATCCAAACGATGGGCTCCGAAGTGGCGGCGATTATCGTGGAGCCGATTGCCGGCAACATGGGCCTTGTCATGCCCGATCCCGATTTTCTTGTCAGACTGCGTCACACTGCGGATCAATCCGGCGCGCTACTGATTTTCGACGAGGTTATCACTGGCTTCCGCTTTGCCTTGTCGTCGTACGCAGCGACGATCGGCGTGAAAGCGGACTTGATGACACTGGGCAAAGTGATCGGCGGCGGTCTGCCGTTGGCGGCGCTCGGCGGGGCTGCGGTATTCATGGACGAGCTGTCGCCGACCGGCAAGGTCTATCAGGCCGGCACGTTGTCGGGCAATCCGCTGGCTGTCGCGGCCGGTCTGAAGACTCTGGACGTGCTGGAACGTGACAATCCCTATCCGCGTATGGCCGAGTTGGGACAGCGTTTGGCGGATACGGTCAACACGGCGGCGGCTGAGCGCGGCTTGCCGTTCCACTGTGCGCAGTATAAGGGTGTCTTCACCTTTTTCTGCACGCCGACGCCGGTGCGCGATCTGGCCACGGCGAAGCAGAGTGACACGGCAGCCTACGCGCGTCTCTTCCACTCGGTGCTGAAGAGCGGCTTCTACCTGCCGCCGTCGCAATTTGAGCTGGGCTTCATCTCCGCCGCGCACGGCGAAGCGGAGATCGATGGACTGGCGCAGGCGGTCATCGCCGCCTGGGAGTCCTGAAAGAGAAAGAAGTCGCCATGAGCAGTATGGTGCAGATCAAGCAGACGGATGAGATGCAGACGTGGGCGTTGGCCCGGCGTCTTGACGGTGCGCGTATCGGGTTGGTGCCGACGATGGGGTATTTGCATGCGGGACATCTCTCGCTGGTCGCCGAGGCACGCAAGCGTGCCGATGTTGTCGTGGTCAGTATCTTCGTCAATCCGGTTCAGTTCGGCCCCAACGAGGACTTTGAAAAATACCCGCGCGACGAGGCGCGCGATCTCGACCAATGCGAGCGGGCAGGGGCGTCGGCGGTCTTTTTCCCGTCCGTGGCAACCATGTACGCGCCGGATG
>JAKJHA010000112.1 GCA_022704125.1 Verrucomicrobiota bacterium
CGCACCGGGCCTCACGGCAGGTCTCGCACCGGACGGCACCGGCTACGTGACGCAACGCACCGGCGACCGCAGCGAGTTGTGGCTCTACGGCTTTCCGGGAGCCGCCGTCGCGATCCCGGTGCCGTTTCCAAACGGTGTCGATCTCGCGTTTGACGACACGCCTGAGATGCGCCTCAAAGTGGCCGACGGCGCATTACGCCTCACCCTGCCGCAGCGTGGCACTCCCGTGCGCATCCAGCCGCCAGCCGAACGCGCCGCACGCGCCCCGCGCGACTGGCCCGGCGTGAAGCCCGTAATCGCCGTGATCGATCTCGGTGCCGGTGTCTCCCCGGCCCTGACGAGCGTCACGCCCGCCGCTTGGCGTGCCGCACTTGAAGCCTCAGATTTGATCCGCAAACACGGCCTGACACTGCGTGTGCTCGCGACGTATGATGAACTGGCCGCCGCCCTTGCCGCAGGACCAGAGCGGACCTTCGCCATCGTCAACCCATACGGCGAAATCTTTCTGTCGCCGGGACCCGACCGCTGGCGCGAAACGCTCGACGCCGTGCGCGCGTATGTCAATCACGGCGGCATCTGGTGGGAGACCGCCGCCTACTCCTTCCACCGCGCGGTGTTCCGTCAGGGAGAGGCCTGGCGGACTGAACTCACCGGCCCTGCCGGTCTCCGCCACCTGCGCCTACCGATCACGGCGGGCGAGGTCGACCAACCACCGGAGCCGCTGCACGCGACCGAAATCGGGAACGCCTGGCTCGGCCCCGAACTCGCCGCACGCGTCGCCAAGAGCGTGAGTTCGGTCAACCGCAGCGTACCCTCCGCGCCGGCTGCACCGGCCACCGTGCTGGTGGCCGGCATCGACGACGGGTTTATCGGCGGCTACCGGCTGGAGGGCTGGGGCACACTCTGGCGCGTGGGCGGATTCAATCCCGATCCCGCGCTGACGCCCGCTGTCGCAGTCGCCGCGCTCGTACACCAATACACAACGCCCCCCGAACCGCTGCCGCTACTCGGCACCCGCTTCCTCTATCATCTGAACGTTGAGCGGTGAGCGTCGGAATGACGACAATTTGGGATTTGAGATTTTTGATTTTTGATTTGGGATTTCCAACGAACGCCCGCCCCCAGCCTGTGATCGGCCTCGCGCGAAGTGCTGGGAGGGACGAGCGTCTGCTCGTCCGGGCGGCGTTTCACGCCGCCGCTTATGAACGCCGAACGCTGAACTCAGAACGCCGAAGTGAAAAAATTCCTAACTCCTAAATCCGTGCGCAGCGCGGAAGACGGCTCGCGAGAACGCCCGCCTTCCAAAAACCTTCGTGCCCTTCGTGCCTTCGTGTGAGAAAAACCCGAGTCATGCCCCCAAAAAATCTGCGTCATCTGTGTCATCTGTGGATAGAAAATGTCACAAATCACAAATCAAAACTTATCGGTTGTGAGAACAGCATGTCCACAATGCCCAGCGGGGTTCCGTCTTTGCCATCCATGTACACCACGCCGCTGTCACCCCGGACATCGTGGAGACGCGCGATCTGGAAGACATTCAGCGCGGTGAATGCGGCAGGCGTCAACGTCTGCCCGCCTGAATGGGTGTTCGGATAGGCAAAGGCCTCTACTCGCACATAGCGGCAGGCCACGCGTCCGTCGGCTGATCGCGGCAAGACGAACGACCCCGAACTGCCATCCACGACGCGCGCCACCCCTTGATCGGTGATAAACCGGATCTGTATGTTGGGACGGCGCTGTGTGTCAGCGCCATCGACCGACACATCGAGGCTCACCGGCTTGTCCGCTTCCCGGCGCAACGCAAGACGCGTGAAACGGAAATTGCTCTGGTCGTAGGGCATCGTCGGCTTGCCGTCTGCGCCGACTGTCATCGCGCCCAATAGGCCAAAGAAACAGCCGTTTCGATACGCTCGCAACGCTTGACGCTCACGCGTCGCCGTATCGCCGCCGGGCGGCATCAGCAGCACATTACGGCCGCGCCCGAAGATGCAGTGGTCCTTCACGAAAAATCCGAAGCAGCGCCGTCCCGTCCGCAACACCTCGTCCCACAGCGTATAGAAGGGCATTGTAGCCGCCTTTTCCAACGTCTGCCCGCCGAACATCTCGTGTTGGTTCCACACCTCAATGCCCAACACGCGCGGGTCAAAATCCAGATATTCGGCCAGGCGGGTCACCGATTCGCCCGGATGGTTGATCGTGATACCGCCTCCCTCCGGAAACATCAGCCCCTCGATCGGACGCCCCTCAGCGTCCCGTGCATTACCGTCGAGCGCGGCTCGGAAAGTGTCGCGCCACGGACGGTAAGTTCCCTGCATGAGTCGGAACTGGGTGATGCGCGTCACCGCAGGATCAAACACGATCTGGACGCGGATATCCGGCGACGTCGCTTTGAACGTCATCGAACGTGCCGAAGCCAGAGTCAGTACCCGGTCACGCACGATACCGCCATCGGCCGGCTCGGAAAAATCTTTGTAAGAAGCTTGCCGCGCCCCCTCCACCGTGAGCCGCACCGAGGCTTCGCCGCTGTTTGCGGCAGCGTCAAACCTCAGATCAAGGCGGTAGATCCCGCGCCACGGCTCGCGCGCCGGATCGAACACATGCAGTCCCCGAAAGACATGCTCGATCGGGGAACGGTCCCGCTGGACACGCGGCGTCTCGCCGTAACCGGTCGTGTAGTAGCTGCCGATGGCATTAAAGTGGATCGGCGAATCCGTGGTGCTGTGCTGTTCCGCGTTCGGTGCGCCTAACACGTCGGGATTGGCCTTTCGAAAATCCTCGGGCAGGGGATACAGTGGTTTCGAGGGGTAGTAGTTAGAGATCGGCAGATGCCCGTAACCCATGTCGCGCAGTGTTTGCAAGCGGCTGTGCGTCGCATGCTGATGCGAAAACGAATGCACGTACGTGACCGTCCCCCAGTCCACGTCGCGATAGGGATTCAACACTCTCTCAGCCGCGTGTGACGCGCCGACCAACAGCAGTACGCCAAGTGTTGCAATCCCTTGCTTGGTCATACTGCTCCTCATTGCGCGTCCGACGCTCCGTACAACGCCCGTTTGAGCGCCGCACCGCAGTCGCTGGTGATGGTTTCAACGCCCATCGCAGCAAGCTCGCGCGAGCGCGGCTCGCGGTTGACAGTCCAGATATGGGCAGAGAGGCCGGCTTCCTTCACCGTGCGGATGAAGTCCGGCGTGATCGACACCGAGTCCTGCATGTCCACGCCCGACGCCTGGCACGCCTTGGCTTTCGCGATGATCTGCTCGGCGGTCGGTCCTGGTTTTCCGTCTTTTTTGGGGCCTGTTCCGGTCAGCCAATACGCACGGTATGCCGGGAATTGCTGGCGCACGGCCGCAATCACGTCGGCATTGAAGCAGATGAAAAGGACACGCTCCGGCGTGGCTTTCGGTTGCGCGGCCATCACCTCCTTCAAGCGCGGCAGAATCTCCTTCCCGCACTTGATCTCCACATAAATCTCGAATTTGTCACGCGCCAGCGTCAGCGCCTCATCCAAGGTCGGCATCCGCTCGCCTTTGAATTGCGGCCCTTTCCAAGAGCCCGCATCCAGCGCTTGCAGTTCGGCAAGCGTGGCCTCACTGGGCTTTACATCCAACCCGCCGGTACGCTTGGCCGTCCTGTCATGCAGACAGACGATCTGATTGTCTTTCGTGAGGTAAACATCGCACTCAAAACCGTCAGCGCCCCTTTCTCCACTGCCGCGCGGAAAGCGGCCATCGTGTTTTCCGGCGCATTCATCGATTCGCCACGGTGCGAAATAAAGCGCGTACGTGATTGCTCTGCATGCGCCCATCCAGCCATTACCATCCCAGTTGCCATCGCTAACATTATCCGTTTCATTTTTATCCTTTCATTGAGTGTTGAGCATTTTTAACGCAGAGGCGCAGAGGTGTGGCACGGGCATCTTGCCCGTGTTTCATGGGCGGGACCGCCCATGCACGCGAACCGTTGCGCTGTGGACGTGTACGGCATCTGGGCTCGCGGAGCGCTGGGAGGGGCAAGCGTCTGCTTGCCCGCGGACGAGCAGACGCTCGTCCCTCCCCTCCTGCGGTCAAAAAATCTGCGCAAATCTGCGGAAAAAACCGAAAACCGCAAGACACGTTGTTGCGGGCGAGGACGCCCGCGACCGACTCGACTCTCTGCTCCCCTAACACCCATCACGTCAATCATGTCCCAAAAACGTTCCCCTATCATCCGCCCCGCCATACTCAGCGCAGCGTAAGCATTGTGCCGCACGGCGGCGGCGCGGGCGGGACGACCGCTAGCGCAGCGACCTCCTCATCCATCAGAGCGCGGTTGTAGACACGCACCTCGTCCCAGATGCCGTTACCTTTCGCATTGTTCTTGTGACCGCCCGCCAGATTCAACGTCGGATGGGGATTGACCCAGCCGCCGTCGGTCAGCATGGAGGTCGCACGAACGACGCCGTCGACATACAGCCATGCCTGCCCCAGTCCAAGATCCCAGACATACGCGATATGATACCAACTGTTCGGACCACGCAGGTTATCGAGATCGTACCTGACGTCACCGCCAATGGATTTATCGTTTTTGACGCGGGAAGTCAACACACCGGTATCATAGATCCAGCACTCCCAGTATTCCGAATTCACGAGATTATCGAACACGGTCTGATAGTTGTACCAGGGGCCGCGCGCGTAGTACCACAACGCGATCGTGCCGACCGTCGATCCCATCACGTTGGAAATTGATGCATTGTCGCCGCTGTTGCCTTGCGGCGTCCCGCAACTCAGCCCCTTGTAAAAGCCGCCCTGTGTCTTGACGTAGACCGGCGAGCCTCCCAGCACCACCGCGTTGCTACCGACGATGTCTTCCGCCGTCCCGTCAAACGGCACATACGCAATCAGTCCGCCGTGCCGCGTGCGCTTCTCGGCGAAAATCTCAGCCACGCGATTGGACGAGAGCGCCGTCTCAAAGATCTGCAACTCCGAAGCTATCCCGCGCGCAGGTGAGTTGCCTGCGTTTCCGCCGCCGACGTAAAAGTGCGGCCCGGCAAGTGGCCACGCTACGCCGTTGGCATTCATATCGCGACCGCGCTCAATGCCGTTGACGTACAGCACCATGTTGCTGGAAAACGTGTCCCATGTACAGACAATGTGATACCAGCGGTTACGGCCGTTATTACCCAGCACAGTTGTGGCCTTTTGTTGCCGCCAGTCTTCTCCCGCAGGACGGAATTGAAGCGTACCCGTCTCATCGATCCAACACTCGTAGTAGTCAGCATGCATCGAATTGTCGAAAAGCGAGTTGTAGTTGTACCACGGTCCGGGGGCGTAGTACCACAACGACACCGAACCGGAAGCGGCGAGCCGGTACGGCACAGACACGTAATCGTCCACGCCGTCCAGCGCCAGCGCCTTGCCGGTGCTGTTCAGTCCATTCGTCCAGACGGGATCGCCGAACAAGGTCGCGTCATACCGTGCGCCGCCGGTACCGGTATTCGCCGTCGACTCATCGAATGAAACGTACACGACCGGCATGTACTCCGCGACCGATGCATGCACGTTGCGCACCTGCGCTTCGGTCAGCGCAGTGTCGTACACGCGCACATCGTCAACCCAGCCCCGTCCCTTCGTGTTACCGGATTTTCCGCCGCCGATGAAAAACATGCTACCGGGCGTCATCCAAGTGGTGATCGCGCCGCTGCCGCACATCTCGCCATTGATGTACAGCACCGTCTGCGCCACCGCGCGATCCCAAGTCAACGTAATGTGATACCACTGGTTTGAGCCGTTCAAATTGTTAAGATCGTAAGAGATCTGACCAGAGCCGTCGCGCGCCACGCGGGTCCTCAAAATCCCGCTCTCGTAGATCCACATCTCCCAGTCATTCTCGTGGACGGAGTTATCGAACACGGAGTTGAAATTGTAAAAGAACACTGGCCGGTACCACAGTGCGATCGTGCCGTGTTCCGGCAACTGGTATTCGCAGGACACGTAATCGTCCACCCCGTCCAGCACCAGCGCCGTCCCAGCGGCACCGTTTGTGAAGGCCGGTGCCCCGTGAAGAACCGCTTGATACTGGCTGCCGCCGCTGCCCAAGTTGGTCGTCGGCCCACCGTCGAACGTCCAGTGCACCACCGGTGCCGGCACAAATAAAGGCACCGGCGGATTCAACGCCGCCGCGAGATAACCACCGCGGTCAGTCGTGATAGTCTCGACACCCATCGCGGCCAGCTCCGCCGCGCGTGTGATGTCATTAACGGTCCAGACATGAAAGCTGAATCCCGCATCCTTGATCGTCTGGACATACGTCGCATCAAGCAGCGCATGCGCGGAGGCGTCCAGTCCGGTGGCGCCGTTGCTCTGCATCGTCGCGATGGCGGAAGCCGCACTCGGAGAGGGCGCTCCCCCGGAGTCTGAAATACCGGTCAGCCAGTAGGCGCGGTACGCCGGGAGCTGCTGGCGCACGGCGCTGATGACCGAACTGTTGAAACTGATGAACACCACGCGCTCGGGTGTTGCCTTGGGTTCCGCCGCCATGACCTGAAGCAGACGCGGCATAATCTGCGTGCCGCACTTGATTTCAACGTAGATCTCCATCCCGTCCCGTGCCAACGTGAGCGCCTCCGACAAGGTGGGAATGCGCTCGCCCACGAACTGCGCGCCCTTCCACGAACCTGCATCCAGTTCCTTGAGCTGCGCCAGCGTCGAAGAGGCCACCGTCAGGCTTCCATCCGTGGTCCGCGTCGTCGTGGTGTCATGAATGCAAACGATCTCATTGTCCGCTGTCAGATAAACATCGCACTCAAATCCCGCCGTCTGACGGGCCACCGCCAAACGAAAGGCAGCCATCGTATTTTCGGGCGCATCATAAGACTCGCCGCGGTGTGAAATAAAACGGATCGGCGACTGCGTAGCACATGTCCACCCAGTCATCATCATCCCGACCGCTATCACTAATAAGATCCGTTTCATTCCAATTTTCGGGCTAGGCTCGCGGAGCGCCGGGAGGGGCAAGCGTCGCTCGTCCCAGTGAACGCCGAACGTCCAACGTAGAACGCAGAAGTAACAAAATCCTAACTCCTAACTCCTAAACCCTAAATCCTAAATGCCGCGCGCCGCGCCGCGGCGCTCGTCACCGCACTACTTCGTACTCCGGAACAGCGCCCACACCTGCGCATCTGTGAGCGGCTCCCGGTACAGACGCACATCATCCAGATCGCCGCGACCTTTCTTGTTGCCCGGATGGCCGCCCCCGAAGGTCACGTGACCACCGGGCTCCACCCAGTTCGGCATCGCTCCCGACGCGCACGCCGCACCGTCCACAAACAACCTCGCCGTGCGTGCCGACGCAAAGTCCCACACCACGACCATATGATACCAGCGTCCAGGCCCCCCGAACTGCTTCAGATTGCACGCGACATCGCCCGTGCCGTTCGCTACCCTGAACTTCAGAACCCCGGTTTCATAGATCCACATCTCCCACCAGTCGGCGTTCACTTCGTTGTCCAGCACGGTGTTGTAGTTGTAAAAACTCTCCGGCTTGTACCAGAGCGCAATCGTACCCTGTTCAGGCAACCGGTAGTCCAGCCGCGCGGCATCATCCACGCCGTCCAGACGCAGCGCCTCGCCCCGCACGCCCGCGACGCGCTCCGGCG
>JAKJHA010000113.1 GCA_022704125.1 Verrucomicrobiota bacterium
GCGGTCGCCGAAGTCGTAGGTGGTGTCACTGGCACCGGGGACAGCGGCCGCGTTGGTGGTGCTATAGTTGTGGGGCCAGAACTCAAGGTTGCCGCCGGCCATACCGCTGCCGTTGACGATACCGTCAACGTTGGACTTGACGTCGAGGTTGGAGACCGGCTGCTGGAAGATCGCGCCGGAGGCCAGAGTCGGCACGGCGATTTTTGTGCGGTCGGTCGTGAAGGCGTCCATCGACGCCCAGAGGTATTGGACGGTGCCGTCCTTTTTGGCCAGTTCAAGGTAATAGGCGATACGGTCGAACGTATCGATCACCGGTGCTGTGCGCGCGCGGTTGACGCGGTACGGGTCAGCGGCGGCATTGAAGTTGCCGATGACGGGAATATCGAGCGTGTAGACGCATTCGTAGCCGCTCGCAAAGTCGTCGGCGTTGGTGCCGATGTTCGTGATGATCTCCGGGGGCAGGGCGGGGGCCGCTACTGGGAGCGCAGTGCCGGGGGCCACCGCATTGGCGTTGGGCGATGCGTCGCGGACGCCGGTGATCGTAAGTGTCAGCGCGGCATCGGCGGGCTGTTGCGAAGTCAGCAGTCTGATTGTCCGGAAGTCAGCCTCAAGGGTGGCGTCGAATATCGCGACACCGTGATCGAGCGTGAAGAGGCGCGGGTCAGCGGAAGATGGGGCCAGCAGTTCGGAGAAGCTGACGGTCACGAGTCGGCGCGAGAAGTCGGCCTGCGCCGATAACGGCACCGGCGGGGTGGTGTCGCTCGCGTCGCGGCGGACCAGCACGTAGAGCGTCTTGACGGTGAAATCGCCGCCGTTACCGCTGAAGGTCCAGTCGGGATGGTCTGTCGGACGGTTGCCGATGCCGATATCAATCACGTCGCCTGAACTCCAGTGGTTGATCGCGAAGAGGGTCTGGCGCGCGTTGTAGTTGTGCACCTGCATGCAACTGTAGTTGGCACTGAACGAACAGGTGTCATCGAAATCATATTTGCTGGAGTTTGCGCCGGGAAGGCCGAGCTTATTGCCCGAGGTGTAGTTGTAGGGCCAGAACTCGATGTTACCGGAGGAGATGTCGCCGGTTACGACGCCGTCCACATTGCAGACAACGTGCAGATTGCTTACAAACTGCTGATACACCACGCCGGAGGCGAGATTCGGGATGCCGAGTTTGTCGGCGCGATTGGTGAAGGCATCCATGGAGACCCACACGTACTGGAGGTCGTCCCCAGGTTGCCGCTGGAGTTCGAGGTAATAGGCCACGCGATCAAAACTGCCGACCTCCGCGCTGTAATCGAATGCATAGGGGACGATGGAGCTATAGTTCGGTTTGGTGGCGAGATCGAGTTTGTAGATCGGCGCGTAGGCGGCGGATTCCGGCACGTAGTTCCAATAGCCGCGGGGCATGGGTGGCTTGTATGCGGTGAACGTGACTTGGCTGTTGGCCGGAATCGTGAACGGCATCGGCGTGCTCTCGTCGTCGATGTCGCTGGCGGTGACGGTGTAAGACGCGCCTTCCGTCTGTTTCGAGGTGACTAGGGTGACGGTCAGATGATCGCCACTGATTGTGGCTGAGTGGAGCGTGAGGCCGCCACTGAGCGTGTAGTGAGCGATGTTGGTGGCACTGCTGGGGGACATCGGTTTGCTGAACACGACATCGATTTGCGTGCGGTTGGAGCGACCGGACGCACTGACCATGGCGGGGGGCGCGGGCGAGGTGAAAGTCACTTGGCTGTTGGCCGGGATTGTCAGTGCCGCGGGCTCGGTTCGGTCCTGGATGTTATTGAGCGTGATGGTGTAGGTGGTCTGCGGAGCCTGCTGCGAGGTGGCGAGCGTGACCGTCCGCAGGTTGGCGCCCAGCGTCGCGGACGTGACGGTCAGACCTTGGTCGATGGCGTAGTTCGCCGTGTTGGTGGCGCTGTCGAGCGAGAGGGGCTTGTTGAAGGTAATGGTCGCTGCGCCCCTGTTGGCCACGGTGCCGAGGGCGCGGATGGGCGCGGGCTGATTGGGTGCGGGCGAGGTGCCGATGATGTTGGTGATGGCCGGGAACCAGGCGTTGGCCATTTTCTGGTAGCCGACGGCGTTGGGATGCAGATTGTCCGCCATGTCGCTCAACTCAAGATAGGCGTGCATGTCGAGAAAATGGACGCGGCGTCCCAGAGCCTGCTGGGCGGCGACCTTAGTCGGAACGAACGGGTTGAACCAGTTGGTGATGGCGGTGTAGTTCGGCTCGCCGCGCTTCATGAGGGTGGTGACGATGATATGCGCGCTCGGCTGGCAGAGCGCGATGCGCGTGATGAGAGCGTCAAGGCGGTCGACGGCATTCGTGAACCGCGTGCCGCCGCCTGAGTCATTGGTGCCGATGTGCAGGAGGACCACGTGCGGGTCTTCGATGGTCTCGAACCAGCCGAAGATGTTCTCGTAAAGGCCGAGCGATGGGTCGGAAATTCTCCAGCCGCCATGTCCTTCGTGGTTGATTTCCGGCAGGTCGGGTGAAGGGTTGGCGGTCGAGGTTCCGACATAGTCGACGATATAAGACGCATTCGTGAGCATGTGGTAAAGCGGGAGCCGGTATCCGCCGGCGACCGGCGTGCCGTGGGTGATGGAGTCACCAAGCGGCATGATGCGGATCGGTGTTGGCTGGGCTGTCACGAACCCGGTGAATAGAACGAAACCGAAAACGAGCGTCAAAGCGTTATATCGGGGCGTCATGCGTGACTCCTTACTTAAAGTAAACTTGTGAGAGATCTCCGTTACGCCAACCAAACGCACGGCGGGCTTCACATCGTCTCAACAGTACTCTTTTCCCAAGTGTTTCGCAAGCCCCGTCTGGTTATCGTTTTTTCGCGTTATCGTTTTTTGCAACCATTGGTTGCTGGAGCCGAAGAGGAACGGTGATTGGGATGGCTCCCTGTTGGTCTACTCTGGTCGAAACAGCCATAGTATTTCTCCTGCATAACTTCCGTTAGTAGGCATGTCCCGTCCTTCACGTATTCGACGGATTTCTTTCTTTGTGAAGTGGCTGTCAACCCATCCAAGGCAGAGAACGGAAAAAGCTTTAAGGCGTGGATCATCTAATGCCACTTTGATTTCTTTTGTCCTTGTCTCTTGTTCCAGTTTTCTAATTTCATCCAAACCTCGCCCCTCGTAAAAGCACAAGAAAAACTCGATGGGGCGGTCTTCAAAAGCCCAAGGGCCACGCCTAAATCCAATGTGTTTACCAGTTGTATCGGAGATGCAGCCGATAACGGTTCCGCCATCTTCAAAACCGCAAAAACTAACAACATCAATCGGCAGGGTCAGTTGTAATATATGTGCGGCCTCCTTTTCCGACATCTGCTTGGGGTAGGTTGGCAAAGCTTGAGGTGGCTGAAGTACAGGAATCTCTACCATGTTCGTACTGCGACACCCAACAATCGTACAACAAACGACTAGGCTAGTGATCAGTTGTTTCATAACAGAGCAGAAAGGTGACTAAGGCATCTTGCACACACACGATCTGGGACGAAGTGTAACTAGATTTGCGCACTGCGGCAAGGCGAAAAAGGTTGTCCTCTTGTTTGACGTTCACTTGTGAGGTGCGATATGATTTGTGTGCTTGAAAGGGTGAGGTAACGACTGTAAACATGACTGAGCAAACGATTGTTAAAACGGACAAGTACGCCATCTGAGTGGACAAACTGGACGGTGCGGTCGATGCGCAAAGCCAGCCCGGTTGTGGCAGCACATTCAGTTTCACGCTTAGGGCTCCGTGATACGCGCCCCATGCGTTCCCGGAGAAGAGAGGGGGTGAGATGAGCCATCATGCAGGGGAACGATCTATTAGCGACACTCGGTTGCCTCGTGGCGGCACTGCTGATTGCAGGGGCTGCGCTGAGTGACGTGCGCATCAACGAGGTTGTCGCCTCGAATCACGCCGGTCTAGTGGATGAGGACGGCGAGAGTTCGGATTGGTTCGAACTGGTCAATACCGGCACCCTCCCGGTGGCGCTGACTGGATGGGGAATGTCGAATGATGCCGCCGCTCCTTTCTTGTGGACCTTCCCGTCGGTGAGCCTCGGTCCGGGTGCGCATCTGCTGGTGTGGGCCTCCAAGAAAGATCGTCGCCCGGACGTGGTGGCCGGCAGCGAGTTGATCTTGATCCCGGAGAGCAGCGCGTGGCGGTATTGGGACGCCGGTAGCGTGCCGGTCGGCGCGTGGCAGACGCTCGCGTTCGACGATTCGGCCTGGCCGCAGGGGAATGCCCGCTTCGGCCATCCGTCGGTACCGGGCGGCACGCCGCTGGCGAGGAGCCCGGCTTCCCAGTTTTATCCGGCCTATTTTTTCCGCCGGACCTTCACGCTGAATGCCGTGCCCTCGGCCGAGGAGGTCGGCGTACTCAACATCCGCCACCACTTTGATGACGGCGCGGTGGTGTGGCTGAACGGCGAGGAGATTTACCGCTATAAGATGCCGCCCGGCGCGGTCGATTATACGGCCTATACGGGTGACGGTTACAATGTGGACTACAACGGCAGTTGGCTGACCAACACGCTCAATAAAGCACAGGTGCTCGCGCTGTTGCAACCGGGCGACAATGTGTGCGCGGTGAGTCTGCATCAGTCGAAGCCGACCACCAGCGACGCGATTTTTGACTTGGGCCTCCGTTTCTTGGCCGGGACCGACAAGGAACTGCACACCAATTTCAAAATCAGTGCCAGCGGTTGCGATCTCTTTCTCACGCAACCGAACGGCACGACGGCGGACCATGTAGCGGTGCCGGTGATGCCGTCGGACTGTGCGGTTGGCCGCGCACCGGATGGCGTCGGCGCTTGGCACGTGTTGCCGGTTCCTACGCCGGGATTCGCGAATAACACCAACCAAGTCTATGAGGGCGTGGTCAGCGCGGTCACGGCGTCGGTTCCCCCCGGCTTTTATGCGGGGCCGACACTGCTCGCGTTGAGTACGGCGACGCCGGACGCGGAAATCTACTACACGACTGACGGCTCCACGCCGACTACCAATTCGCTGCGTTATACCCACCCCTTTACCCTCAACAACCGCAGTCTTGAGACCAACGCCCTCTGCTTGATCAATACCGGCTCTTTTTACGTCACGCCGACAACCCTGCAACCCAAGGCGTGCATTGTGCGTGCGGTGGCGGTACGCCCCGGTTGGATGGCGTCGCCGCTTTTCGGCGGTACGTGGTTCGTGGGACCGCAGACCGCGTCGTTTACGGTGCCGGTGCTTGCCCTTGCGTCGGACCACACGAACATCTTCGGCGAGACCGGTATCTACGGCAATCCTGATGCGGCCAACAGGTATGATTGGGAGTATCCGCTGAATGTGGAGATGTTCGTGGATCAGGCGCGCGTGGTGGGTCAGACCATGGGGTTCCGTATTCATGGCGGTTACTCGAGGGCCATGGCGCAGAAAACATTGCGCCTTTACGCGCGATCGGAATATGGCGTATCGACTCTTGCCTATCCGGTTTTTCCCGACCAGCCGCAGTTTGGCGCCTATAAGCGTGTGCTGCTGCGCAATGGCGGCAACGACTGGACGAAGTCCATGATGCGCGACGCTGTGGCGCAGGAGTTGTGCAAGCATCTGCGGCATGACACGCAGGCATACCGGCCGTCGGTCGTGTTCCTGAACGGCGAATACTGGGGCGTCCACAATCTGCGCGAGCGCTACGATGCGCGTTATCTGGAACGTGTGTACGGTGCCGATCCTGAGCAGGTGGACATCATCGGTTTCCCGTACGGCTCTTCCGTGACGGTGGCGGATGAGGGCTCGGCGTCCGATTTCAACGCGCTGCTGACGTGGCTCTCGACCAACTCGCTCGTCAATGCCGCCGCGTACGCCACTGTGACCAGTCAGGTGGATGTGGCGAACTTCATGGATTACATGCTGGCCAACATGTTTGTGGTGAACAAGGATTGGCCCGGCAACAACATCAAGTTCTGGCGCACGCGCACCGCGAACACCGCGCCCGACGCACCGTACGCCCACGACGCGCGCTGGCGCTGGTTGATGTTTGACGTCGATTTCGCATTCGCGGGTTGGGACCCCGATCCGCCCGACACCGACATGTGGGCCTGGGCCACGTCGACAACCGGCAGCGGCCGCGTCTGCGAGGCTGCCACGCGGCTGTTCCGAAGGCTGCTGGAAAACGCGGATTTCCGCACGCGGATGTTGACGCGCTACGCCGATCAACTCAATACCGCCTATCAGCCGCGTCGCACGCGCGCGCTGACCGAACAGCTCCGCGATGCCGTGGCGCCTGAGATGCCGCGGCACATCGCGCGCTGGCCCGGCGCGATTTTTAGCACAGCGACGTGGTCCAATCAGGTGGCCAGTATTTGGGCGTACGCGCGTGACCGTCATGCGTGGGAGTGGCGGCACATGTGTACGCGCTTCAACTTGAGTACGGCCGAGGTATGCGTGGCAACGTCCGATCCGGCGCACGGACGTGTGCAGGTCAACGACATCCTCGTGGATGGCGACACGCTGGGCATTCCCGATCCTGCGACGCCCTATCCGTGGCGCGGCTGGTATTTCCGCGAAGTGCCGGTGACTCTGCGCGCGCTGCCGCGTCCGGGCTACCGGTTTGTCGGCTGGATCGAGTCCGGTAGCACCAACGCTTGCCTCTCCGTGCTGCCGGTGTCCGCGCAACAGACGTTCACCGCCTGTTTCGAGCCCGATCCCAACGCGCAAGCGCCTGCGGTCTTTCTGCCCGCCGGAGAAGAGAACTGGGATAAGGATGCTTGCTGGGACAGCGGGCTCTTCCCGAATTGGCCGGGCGCGCGCGCGGTCATCCCGCCGCCGACCGTGCCGGACGAAGACGGATTGCCGCGCCGCAATGTGCGCATCGCCACGCAGCCGGTGACGGTCGGCCATGTGACGGTCGACAACGGGACGTTCAGCAACCGCATCCGCAACAAAAAGGATGCGCCGGCGGGTGCCTCGTTGACGTTCGACGGCGGGGCGGAGGCGGCTTCGTTGGCCGTGGTCGGCAACGACGTGGGGTTCACGGCGGTGGAGATGACGCACGGTGTAGTGCTGGCTTCTGACCTGCGGCTGGTGGTGAGCAATACGGTGGGTGATGCGGAATACGGCGGCTTGCGCGTACAGGCGGGGTGGAGCGGTTCGGGCGGCTTGATCAAAGAGGGGCCGGGACGCTGCACGATGACCGGTGGCGGCAAGGTGTACAGCGGGAGCACGGTCATTCGAGAGGGCGTGTTGAGCATGACGCAACCGGCCGCGCCGTCCGCCGCAGCCGGTGTCACGATTGAGTCCGGCGGCCAGCTTTGTTTGACATCGGGCGATCCGCTGAGCGGACCGCCGCGCACGTATGCGTTCGGTGGCGCGGTGACGCTGGCAAGTGCCGGAGCGGCGGGCACGGCCGGGACGGGCGGTCTGCGTTATGCGCCGGGCGGTGTTGCGAACTGGGCCGCTGTGCCGGTGCCGGTCGTGCTGACGGCGGATGATGCATGTATCGCTGTGGAGGATGTTTCCGGCGACCGTCTGCTGTGCAATACACTCGTGTTGGATGGCGGGCTCTGGGGGGTGTCGCCGTTGATGAAGCAGGGCGGTGGACGGCTCGTGGTCGCGCGTGATGCGGCGGATTATGAAGGCG
>JAKJHA010000114.1 GCA_022704125.1 Verrucomicrobiota bacterium
GATCGAGCACTGCCGCAGGCAACGGCCCCAAGGCGGCCACGCGCAGGTTCTCGCGCATCTGCTCCGGTGTGTCCACACCGGTCAACACGCTTGCGACCGCCGGGTTGGAGAGCGCATAGCGCATACAGAGTTCAGCCATCGTGCAACCGGCCTCACGCGCCACCGTCTCCAGATCGCGCCGGACCGGGATGACCTCGGATAAACTCGGACGGATATGTGCTTCCGGCATCAGCAGTAACCCTTGCAGGTAGACACTCCTGGAGAAAACATAAATCTTTTTTTGTATCGCCACCGACCAGAAGGCGTCGAATCGTCGATCAAGCACATTGTAAGGGAGTTGGATGTAGCGCACGTTCGCCGCCTCCGTCAAAAAGCGGTCGCTGTCCAGCGACACCCCCGCACCCGCTATCAGACCGCGTTCAACCATCCTCTCCAGAAGCGGCAGATGGCGCAGGTCATCCTCGCGGTGCAACAGACAGACGGCCAGCCGGTCGAGCCGCAGACGTTGCAACGAGCCGCGAATGGAGTGTTCAATGAAGCGCTCCGCCTCCGCATCGGTACCATCCGGGATCGGCGGAACCTTGCTGACCACGGTCATCGCCTCGCGCAGCCCCAGCCGTTCCAATGCGGCGCCCAGTACCTCCTCGCTCGTGCCATACGCGGCGGCTGTGTCCAGCGCGGTCACACCGCCCTCGAAGGCAGTCTTGACGATGTCGCAGACGCGGTCGAAGGATGGCTTGCCCGCGACATTCGCGATTCCGTACTCCAGACCGAACTGCACCGTTCCCAGCATGATCCGCGAAAAGGTTATCACGTCACCGGGTTTAGGTTGAGGCTTCGCTACCATACTTTTTTCTCCTTCAAAAGGCTAACCCTCCAGTTGGCGTTCTCCTGATTTGTTTTATCCTTTGTTGCTCTACCCTTCCAACCACCGATGTTTCTCCGAAAGGGCCATAAAGGACGATGGCGTCGGTTTTAATTGGGCACAATCTTCCAACAATATCATCCGACGTATGATATACCTCGTCTTCCCCCGCAGAAATCACAATGAAGCAATCGTCGTATACGAGGACGAGAAAAGGCGTTCCCCATGAATCGGCGCTCAAAAATGCACTCGGTGAAGTGTTAAGGAACTCAGGCGTGAATTCCGCATCAATGATTTCCTGTTCGAGTATCATACATGCGTTTGTTTTCCCAATGGGCCATCTGCCCTTGTTATCGTGATATTCTTTTAGACGAACTGTAAATTCCGCGATTATTGCTTGTGTCGCTTGTATTCGTGCGGGTTCAGACACCGCATTGGGAAAAATACAGCAGAAAACACACAAGAGGAAAACGAAGAGACAGCATACGGCTGTCAAGACCCTCGGTTTTAATTTCATGTTCAGTACTCCATAACGTTACATGACTTCATCGAAGAGAGGATAGTCTCGCCGGGGCAGCCCACTTTTTATTTTGGAGGGAAGCATATACATGAGCCCATACCCAGCAAAATGATGATCGTAAGAATGAACCACTTTTTTTTGTAACACCAACAGATCATCGTTTTTGCGCTTAGAATGCGATAAAAACGTTTTGCCCTCATTCCCAAAACCTGCCAGTTCGATCTATCAAGAGCATTCCTAAGAATTGGTTCCGTTTCCCAATAATCAAAGAACGCCTTCGCTCCGTCTTCCTGCAACACATGTTCCGGCATGGCAGTTACGATACAACCTCGAATAGTCCGGTCGCCTGTGACGTAAACATCTGTCGGCATCTTGACGAGAGCGGCCATCTCTGACCTTTTCTGAGGTTTGACTTGCTCACTTTTCCTGCTTGTCAAGCCAGTGGGGGAAAGCGTACACTACTCTCCATCGTGATGCAACCGAAAGGTGTTTCGCAACGGTCATTGACCAGAGACACCGGTTGCTGGCTCCGGCGTTTAGCCGGGTATAAACCGACACGAGAAGAAGTGAGTTGGCAATCGCCGCATCGCTTGCGAGGCGGCGAGCCTATGAGTATTATAGCATCTGACAGACCCTGTGAGGTCTGCTCGATGGTAGGTCAAACAGACCTGCCTCTCCACCAAGGTGGATTGTGGTTTTCTTCGCACCTTGCCCCTGAAGGCGAGATGTTTCAAAAAGCCTGGTCTATCTACACTGAGTCGTTCGCTGATTTTGAGCGCCGCTCGTTGTTTGAACATCTGAAGGTGATGCGCCAGCCGCGCTACCGCTTTTCCGCCATCCTGCGCGGCCAAGAGGTGGTGGGCGTGCTCGGCATGTGGACGTTGCCCGGTTTCTGCTTTATCGAGCATGTGGCGATTGGTGCCGCGTTCCGGTCGGCCGGTCTCGGCCAGCAGGCGTTACGCGCGGTGCAGTGCCATGTAGGCGGTCCCGTCGTGCTCGACGTGGAGCCGTTCGGCACTGACCTCTATGCGGCGCGCCGTGTCTCCTTTTACCAACGTCTGGGGTTCCACTACTGTGGACGTTCCGTGACCTTGCCGCCCTACGTGGGCAAGGCGACCGAGCCGTCCAATCTGATGGCGTGGCCGCTGGCATTAGATGAAACGTCGCGCGTGCGGGTCGTCGAGACGATCGAACGCGAGATCTATGGACTTCACCCGCTCATTCCGCGCCGCCGCGCGGTTTGAACCAACGCGGTGGAGCCCGCAACCCGATTCAACCTAAAAACGGCAGTTGAAATCTCAACGCTCTCTGGTTTCTGGCATGGCTCGGTTTCTTGATCCGCAGATGACGCAAGATTTTTTGTGGGATAGCACGGCTCGGTTTTTTCTCACACGAAGGCAAGGGCACGAAGGTTTTGGGAAGGCGGGCGTTCTCGTGAGCCGAACAACTTGAGCGTTGAAAGTTGAACGTTGAGAGTTGGGCGTTTTTTCGGCGCGGAGTCACAGCCCCAAAGGGGCGGCTTCACCTTAGCCCAGGGCAAGCGTAGCGCCGCCCTGGGTGGCAGGCGGGAGGCATTGTGGCCTGAAGGGCCACTTCAAAAATGACCGTCGGCGTGGGTTTGAAGTGCCCCTTCAGGGCACGAGGATGCGGGGTGACGCTACCCGGGGCTGCGCTACGCTTGCCCCGGGCTATGGTGCATCCGGCCCTTTGGGCCGGTGGTGCGTCTAAATACCTGTACCGTTGTCGTCCAAAAATGCTGTGTACTTCGCGTCCATTTTGAGTTCAAAGCACCATTGCGTGTTGCACCAAACAGGTGCGGCGAGGATCGCGATGAAAGCCAATGTTTACGCGGCTTTGCTCAAAATCCGTACGCCCAACTGCCGTTTTTAGGTTTACTTGCAGGTGTCGTGGCACGGGCATCTTGCCCGTGTTTCATGGGCGGGACGCCCATGCCACGGGGGAGCAAGAGCCTCGTTCGTTTAGCCTAAAACAGCAGTTGAGTTTGCTAGGGGGTCGCCGTCTCACTCACTCTGCGTAGACTTCGAGTTCGCTGAGTTGCGCGGCGTTGGGGTAGGCGGGGTTGGCATTGGCGCTGAACACGAAGCGCACGGTGTCGGTCTGCACCGGGTCGAAGGTGACGTTGACCGACTTGCCGTCGCGGTTTTTGTCGGTCTTGTAGACGGTCGTGTATGCGTCTCCCTTTTTGACCTGGATCTCGAACGCCGTGGCATAGCCGTTGGGATCGGCAAAATGCGCGATAACGCGACGCACGGCGGCGGGCTTGGCGAGTTTGATCTCGGCCCAGTGGGGCATCGGCGTGAGCGCAGAGTGCCAGCGGGTCGCGGGGAAGTCGGAGTGCGTGCTGCGTTTGCCGTCGTTGAGGCGCGCGGTGCATCCGGCGTTGCCGGGCAGTTCGCTGTCGGATGAGGCCTTGGCACCGCGCGAGGCGAGCGCCAGATTGTCGACCGGCAGCGGCTCGGGGACAGTGGGCTTGACTCCAAGTGCGGCCCGGCGTTCGTCGTCGGAAACCCACTCGGTCATCCGGTTCTCGTAGATCACAGGACCGCCCCATTTGCCGGTGGTGATAAGGTCGATGTCGCCATCGCCATCAATGTCAACCGGCACGATGTTGAGGCCGGCGCTGACGCCCTCGTCGTAGGTGACCACATGCTTGCGGAAGACCGGATTCGGGCCGGGAGTGAAACGGTAGTAGAACACGCACAGCTTACCGAAGGCATCAGGGTCGCCGCCGTTGTGTGCCATGAAACGCTTGCCAACGATGACTTCCTTGTTGCCGTCGTTGTCGATGTCGGCGAACGCCAGATAGTGCGGCTGCGTCCAGGTGTCGTCGATCAGATGCTGACGCCAAGAGATGGTGCCGGATGCATCGCGCTGCTGCTCGTACCAGAAGATGCCGTACTTGTGGGCCACACTGGTGATAAGGTCGTTCAGGCCGTCCTTGTTGACATCAAAGACGATAATGTTGGCGGTGTGCTCGATCTTGCCGTCTTTGTCGCCCAGAGCGAGGGGGTGCCTCTTCCACGTATCCTTGCGGATGTCTTTCGGTGCCTCGAACCAGGCGTTGGGCCGGATCACGTCGGGGCGTCCGTCGCCGTTGATGTCGCCGACGCCGGTGCCGAACGGCGACTTGTCCATGGAGATCGTGTGGCGCACGTAGCCGGGCTGGCCGTTGGTCAGCACGCCCGGCTCGTACCAGACGGTCACGCCCGTATCAGGCAGAAACTCCAGCGCTTTGCCGTCGCCGTCGATATCGACCAGCGTACCGGTTTCGTGGTTGCCCAGCGGGTCAATGACATGCTCGGGCCACAGCTCTTTGGAACTGCCCAAGGTGTTTTCATACCAGTAGGAGGTTTTCGAAAACCAGCAGGCCGCCAGAATATCGGGCTTGCCGTCCTTGTTGACATCGACGACCAGGTTGCAGAAATCATCGGCGTAGCCTTTGCCATCCTCTCCGACGTTGCTGGAAACGGTGCGGATGCGCACGGCCTTCCAGTCGGGGGCGAGGTAGAGGTAGGGGCCGGCGGCGATGTCGAGTTTGCCGTCACCGTTGAAATCGGCCACGCAGCAGGCTTCTGAGCGGTAGGTGCCGATGCGGCGCGGCACAAAGGTCAGCGGTGTGAGCAAAGAGCCTGGCGCTTTGTCCGGCACGTCCACGGGGGTGTGCAGTGCGATGACTTTGAGAGACTTGAGCGCCTCGGTTTTAAGCGCGGGATCGTCCAGCATCGGTGTGAGCGCGGCGACCGCCTCGGGGGTGGGCACGGTGCGCCAAGCACCTGCGACGAGGGCCTTCTCCTGCGTCCGAGTGGCCAGTGCGCTGGCTTCTCGCAACATGGTGGCGCGACCAGCTTGGTCCTGCTCTTGATCGATCAGCCGGATATAACCGCGCAGCGCGATTACGCGCAGGCTGGTGTTGGGATAGGTTTTAGCCAATTGCAACAACTTAGGGGCGGCGGTCTTCTCTTTCCAGTTAGCCAGTACGCGCACGGCGTCATCGGCCACAGCGCGTTCGCTGTCGTCCACGGCGCGTTGGATCAACTCCAGCCCGGCAGGCGTGCCGGCCAAGCCGGTCGCTTGCAACAGGCTGCTGCGGCGTTCGGCATCGGCTCCGGCGAACAACGGCAGAATGGCGGCGGTGGTCGCGTCAGGTTCGCGGCGCGCGCAGGCCATGAGCGCCTTTTCAGCGGCGCGCCGTTCTTGGGGATCGACGGCTTTGCAGAAGGCCGCGACGAGCGCCGGGATCTGTTTGTCGGTCGCGAGTTCGGTCAGCGCCTGGAATGCGGCGGTGCGCACGGTTGGCGCGGTGGCCGCGAGGTGTTCAGCGATGGCCGGTGCGGCGCGCGGTGTTTTGCGGAAGGCCGCGACGCCCAGTAGGCGCGTGAGGGCGGCGTCGTTGGCCGGGCGCCGCGCGAGCGCTTTCGCGATCCGGGCGTCGGTCTTGGGGTCGTCCAGCTTGATTAGGCTCATGCGCGCCGCATCCGCCAGCGCGTCGTCCGTCTGGCCGAGCAGTGCGATCAGCGCATCCGCGTCATCGGCATCGCCGATATCGCCGAGTCCGGCGGCGGCTGCCAACCGGGAGGGCGCATCAAGACCGTCTTTCAGCGCGGCACGCACCAGCGGTGCACCGGCGCGTTTCTTGGCATGGACCAGCGCCTGCACGACGGCGAGGCGGCCCTGCGGTTCGAGTGCTTTCATCAAGTCTTCGCCACGCCGTTTCAGTAGCTTGTCCGGGAGTTGGGCGGTGAGGCGGGCGGCAGTGCCACGCCACACTGCCGAAGCATGGTTCAATGCGGCGGGCAACAGCGTGTGCGCGCGGTCGGGGTCAGCGGTGACGCGTGCGCAAAAGGCAGCCAGCCGGATGTGATCCGCCAGACGGGTGTCGTCCGAGACCCGTGCATAGAGTGCGAGGGCCTGCTTTTCGTCGCCGCGCGCGAGCAACGTCTCTGCGGCTACGAGCGTGGCATCGGCCGTGATTGCGTCTTGCGGTGCGGCGGCCAGCGCAGCCAATGCGCGGGGGGTGGCGAGTTTGCCGAGGTACGCCAACGCGGCGGAACGCACCGGTTGCGGACGGTCGACCAGCGCAAGAATCGCGGTTTCGGCGGCGGTGTCTGCACGGCGGGTCAGGGCGGCGATCACACCGGCCAGTTCGCGACCATCCAGCGTGGTGAGCGCGGCGCGCAGGGCGGCATCGGCTTCAGGCAGGCCGAGGGCTTCCAGCAACAGGCAGGCGCTATCGAAGGTCTCGGGACGCGCGAGCTGGGCAGTGAGCGTCGGGATGGCGGCGGCTGTGGCGCTGACCAGCAGGGTTTGGCGCGCGCTGTCTTTTTCGGCCGGGGTGCCCTCGGCAAGTTGGCGGAGCAGCGCGGCCTCATCGGCAGCGAGCGGACGCACTGCAAACAGCGCGGCCGCGAAGAGCGGCAGGATGACAGCCTTGCGGCGCGGCATGTGTGTGAAAAGACGGGCGGTGAGGGCAACAATGGACATGGTGTAACCTCGTACAGGATTAGATGGACCAGGGAGCGCGGTTTGAACGGTGGATGAGGCGGTTGGCCTCGGCATCGTTGACAAACGCAAGCGCGGCGGGATCAAAGGTGAGTTCACGCTTCAAGTGATAAGCGATCGTGGCGGCATGGCAGGCGACGTGCGTGATGTGCAGTGCGTCGGCCGGTGCGGTCGGCGTTTGGCGCGACCTGACGCAGGCGATGAACTCGGCCGGATGGGCCACCGGACGCATCCAGCTTTCGGATTGGATGGCGCGGGTGTCCAACAAGGTGGGGGAGGAAACTTGGATGTCGCCGGAGTCGTCGGTTTCGACCCAGCCCTCGTCGCCCTCGAAGCGCACGGCGCACGAATTGCGGAAGCCTTTCTGGCGCATCACCACCTGAATGCCGTCGGCATACCAGGCATGTACGGTGGTGTCGTCGATCGGCTTGTAGCGAACCGGCGTGATGTGTTCGCGGTTGAGCGCCATCTGGCAGAGGTCGAGGGTATGGCTACCCCATTCGGTGAGGTCACCGTGGTAGTCGTATTCGCCGTGCCAGCGCTTGAGATAGGCGTTGTTGTAAGGGCGCCAGGGGGTGGGGCCGAGCCACATGTTCCAGTCGATCTCGTCGATCGGCGGCATTTTCTCTTCGGGCAGAAAGTGGTTGGCCACCGAGCGCCCCATGCCCGCCATGCCGGCGTGTACCGTGTGG
>JAKJHA010000115.1 GCA_022704125.1 Verrucomicrobiota bacterium
GGGAAAGTTGAACGTTTCGTCCTGCGCGACCAGTTTCTGATAAGTGCGGCTGATGTCGTGAGCCGCTTTGCCGAAAAGCTGAAAGGTCGCCGGTGCCTTGACCCAGACAAACCCCAGTTCCTCCAGACGCGTGCATTGCGAATGCGTGGCGAGCGGATCGGCGGGATCGGCCGTAATCACCGTCAACACACCGGCTTGCTTGACCGTCACGGTAAGGTTGCCATCAATGCTTGCGCGCAGGAAGGTCGACCCGCGCAACCAAGCGGGCGCTTCAGCCACTGTGTAAGTGCGGTCCGGGAAGAGTCGCGCACCTTCGGTAAACGTATCCTGCTCAAAAATCCCTTGCACGAAGAGTGCGGCACCGCGTCCCGGCAAGGGCGTATCGCGCGGCTGTGCATGAAGCGGCGCCAACCCGCACAACGTGATCGTTATGGCCGCGATTATCATCATCCCTCTCATCTTTCCTCTCCTTTTTCATACCGTTCTAAACCATGAAACACATGAAACTTCATGAAATCAAGAACTCCTTCTTAGCGGTTTGTGTCCGCACAGCCCCCCCCACTATTCACTCTCTATCGATTTCGGTCCCGATCCCGATTCCGATGGAACCAAACTAATGCACTAATGAACTAACGCACCAATACACTAACCATGCCCCACCTTTCATGAAGTTTCATGTGTTTCATGGTCTCCTAACCACACCCGCTTTTCATGAAGTTTCATGTGTTTCATGGTCTCATTCCAACCGCGCTGTCCACCTTTCTAAGCTCTACTTAAACCACTCCTCCCCGATCTCACGTCCGAGCAGATAAAACTTGTGGTCGGGGAACCAGAGGATGCCTTTGCCATCCATGATCGTATAGCTCGTGTAGAACGAGTTGCCGCCCTTGCGCTCGGCGAAAAGTTTCGGCGGCGCAAACTCGACCGGCTGCTCGGCGTTTGGGTTAAACCGGCCCGCGATCAGATAGAGTGGGCCGCGATGCTGATACTCGCTTTTGCCGTCAAAGTCGAAGGTGTTGTGAACGAGGGCAAAGTAGTAGCCGCTGGCGGCCTCGCACCCCTTCCAGTCGTAGATCGGACAGGGCGAGCGTGGGTGCAGATAGGGCTTGCCGCCGTCGCGGTCCAGAAGCGGCCGAGGCTGCGTCCAGGTCACGCCGTCATCACGACTCTGCGTCCAGTAGGGGTACCCCGCACCGGTGCGCATGATGCCGAAAAGACGACCGTCCGGCAGCTTAACGAGACCGACCTCCTCTGCGACATCGCCGAATTTTTCGTGGCTGACGCGCAGCACCTTCTCGTCGCTCGAAAACCAGCTCAGCCGGATGTCTTCGACCTTAGGATTGTCATCGATGTTGTCAAACTGCAAGAACTCAATATAGCATCCGCCCCGTTTTGCGTCCGGCAGTTTACCGTGCCGCGAGACGCCCACCAGATAACGCCCCTCTTTGCCCAAGCGCAACGGACGCTGCCAGTTGCACCAACTCGGCGGCACCAGCGGGTCGGGATCATCCAGAATGCTGCGCTTCAGCGGCACCATTTTCGGTGCCGACCATGTGTCTCCCTTGTCATCAGAATACGCGCCGAACATCTGGCCGCAGTGCGGCCCACGGCTGGTGGTCTGCTGATTCCACAGGCAGTAGATGCGGCCCGACGCGCTGATCATCGGTTGTTGCCAACTCGCCAACAACGCCGGGTTTTTCTTGTTGGGCGAACCGGCCAGAACCACGGGCTCGCTCCAACTCTCACCCTTGTCCGTGCTCTTCGAAAATGCGATGTGTTGGTCAATATCCGCCTCGCGCGAGGCTTGCGTCCAGAAGGCGTACAGCATGCCCTCGTGCTCGATCACCTGAAAGTGGTCGTTGTAGGTGTCGCCAGGCCGAGCGGGATCGCGCTTTGTCTTGTCGCGCGGCTGCCGGGGAATGAACACCACATAGTCGGGACGGTTGACCAGAATGTCCTGCGCGTTCAGCTTCGCGTCCAGACGGGTCGTGTCGGCCTTCAGCGCCTCGACCACACGCGCCACCCGTACGTTCGGCGTGAAAAAATCTTGGCCTGCGAAATCGACACCCGCCAGCACGACCCATTTCTTAAAGGTGAACGACTCGCCGCGCGTGACGGCTTTCTGATAAATGCGCACGGTGTCGACAGGATTCTCTCCGAACAATTGGAACTGCGCCGGAGACTGAACCCATGTAAAGCCGCGCGCTTCCAATTCGGGGGCATTTGAGCAGAACGCGCCTTTGATGTCCGGTGCCGGCGTGAGCACGGTGAGCAGGCCGTCTTTGGACACGGTGACCGGCACGTCGCAATCGATCGATCCCACCAGCGTAGGCATGCCCTTGAGTCCGGCGGGAGGCCGGTGGTAGACGAAAGCGCGGTCGGTGAACACGGTGGCCCCCTCTTCGATAACGCCGGGACGCACGCCAGCGATCTTTTCAAACGCCGCGCCCGGCCCGCTCAACAACGCACGGGAGACGAGCGGCTCGGCAGCGCGCGTGTGAAGCGGTACCAGCCCGCACAGTGTGATCGTTACGGCTATGATTGTCGTTATCCTTCTCATCATTCCCCATCCTCCTTCATACCGTTCTAAACCATGAAACACATGAAACTTCATGAAATCAAGAACTCCTTCTTAGCGGTTTGTGTCCACACAGCCCACCCCCGCTATTCATCATTTGTTCTCCATCGATTTCGACAGAACCAAACTAATGCACTAATGAACTAACCATGCCCCACCTTTCATGAAGTTTCATGTGTTTCATGGTTCCCTCACTGCACTCCCCGCCCCTCGTGAGTCTCATGGTATCACTTGCCGTAGAAGAGTGGTAGCCCCCATTTCCCGAAGGTGACGGTCTCGCCCTCGGCGCAGCGCTTTTGGAACAGCGTGCAGAAATTGCGCGGATTGGCCGGATCGAACAGGCGTACCTCGGGCAAGCGCACTTTCTGGAAACCCTGCTCCAACAGGGCCTTGGACACGCTATCCGAATTGCGCTCCGGCAACGGAGTGAGCACCGCGACCATCCCCGCGCGTGTGCAGCGCAACGTCTTGGGACCGTCCATGGAAACGCGCAGAAAGCGCGCGTCTTTGAGCGCGTCGGGCACTTCAGCCAGCGTGTAGGAGCGATCGGTGAAGAGCGTGACGCCGGCTTTAAAGGCCACGAGATCCAGCACCTCCGCGGCCAGCAAGCCCGCACCCCCCGCCGCAAGCGGCGCGCCATCGGCATTCGCGTTGACCTGCGGCTTAGGGCGTTCGGCACCGCCGGACCCCTCGCTCACGATCTGGCGCAGACGTACCGCGCCGGAAACCGGCTTGCCGGCCAGCACGTCCTCCTCGCGGAAGGTGGAGAAGAGGATATGGCGTTTGCCGATACGGTCAAAATCGTATGTGATGTAGATCGTGCCGTCCGCCGCCTGCTGGCCGTCGGGATAGGAGACACCGTTCCGCTCATCGAGCATCAGGCCGCCCTCCCATCTCCGGCCATCGTCCTTCGACACAAAGGCCATGAGATGCGAACGACCGGTCTTCTTTTCAATCGGACCGTGCTTCACAAGCAGCAGGTTGCCGGAGAGCAGCCGCGTGATGAAGAAGCGTGCCGACGGGTGCTGGATCGGCGACGGCTCCAGCGGTGACCATGTTGCGCCACGGTCGGTCGAGACCGCCTCGCGGATGCCGGACTTGGCGCGCGACAGACACCAGATCGAGCCGTCCTTGCGTTCCACAAACATGTGCTCGTCAAAACAACGGTCTTCCCTGGGCATGTTCGCGCCGCCGCGCACCGACCACGTCTTGCCGTTGTCGGTAGAGACCACCATCTTCGAACTGTTCTCCGAATACCACGTACAGACCGGCAACGCCCACTCGCCTGAAGAGAGCACGATGGGCTTGCACATCATCACGCCCTGCGTGACATATACCGGCGAGTGCCATGCAGTGCTTTCCGACGCGGGATCGTCGAGCACGATCATCCAGATCGCGTCGGACGACACACCGCTGTGCGGCATGGTACGGTCGCTCCATATCCAGCGTAGCCGACCATCCGGCGCAATCCACACTTCGGGATCGAAGGTGCGACGTTGCCCCCCGCCGTCGGGGTCCACAGTGAGCAGTTCCTTCCAAGTCGCGCCACCATCACCGCTGGTAGCGAGCACCACATAGTTATTGCGGTCCTCGCCCGGCGTGTGGCCGGCATACCAGGTCACCCAGAGCCGACCGTTGGGCGCGACCGCCAGACTGGAGATACCGGTGAAGGCGCGGTTGGTGACCGCATGACGCGGCAACGGCGGGCCAGCATGCTCCGGTGGCGGTGCCTTGGGCGGCTGGCAGAAAGCAGCCGCAGCAAACAAGAGGCTAACAGTCGAAACAACAAGCATTTTTTTCATCACATCATCCTTTCGTCACATTTTTCGTTCCAATCCCGATTAGAGAGGGAGGGCTTTTTGAACCATGAAACACATGAAACTTCATGAAATCAAGAATTCCTTCTTAGCGGAGTCCGCAACCCAATTCAATTTTGCGCACCACCCAGGTGCCGCCCTCCATCTCGTGTCATCTGGCTTGCGAAGCGCTGGGAGGGGCAAGCGTCTGCTTGCCCGCGGACGAGCGACGCTCGTCCCTCCCATCCTTCCGCGCAGCGGAAGGCGGCTCGTGGGGACACTCGCCCTCCAGCCTTCGCGTCTTCGCGCCTTCGCGTGAAACAACCGAGCAGTGCTTTTACACTCATCATTGCGACCACTAGGTGGTCGCAATAACTTGCGGCCAGCCCCGCCCCCCTCCAAAACAACTCTGTGCTCTCTGTGTTCTCTGTGGTTAAACAAACCCGAGCAATGCCCTCAAAAAAACTTTCATGAAGTTTCATGTGTTTTATGGTTCCCTCATCAGCGGATCTTCAGCAGCGTTCCTCTATCATACCCCAAATACAGGAAGGTCTCGGGAGTCCGTGCGCCCTCCGAGATGCGCCAGCAGTCGAGCAGCCCGTCGAACGAATCGGTGCCATCGGCCTGCCCACCCAGCGCAAACCAGTGGCTCCGGTGAGGCACGGCGGGATAGAAGATATTTTCAAGCGTACCGACCGAGACCCCGTCAACGAAGAGTTCCCATGTGCCGGTATCATTGCGGCGGGGCGTAAAGGTCAGCGCCAGATGGTGCCACGCGTCGGCTAGTCCAGCGGCATCAAAAGCGAAAGTGGCATCAATCAGCGGCGTCTGATTCGGCGTACGACAGAAGAGCCGGAACGCCGCCGCGTCGCCGTTCTTTTCAAGCGACAGCCGCCAGCCGTACGTCGCGTCGAAGCGCGTTCCCGCGATCGTTTGCACCGCACGGGCGGCCCGGTTGCTCCAGAACATCCAGCCCTCGACCGTAAAAGCGCAATTCATTTCGACTCGGATGCCAAGACTCTGCACACGCAAATAATTGGCGCTGTCAAAAGCCGCCGAACCGGCGTTGGCACGCGGGTTCCCGATAAAGCCGGGTGTCGTATCTGGCACCGGCACGAAGCGCTTGAACTGCGCCTCCGAAGCGAGAGGCGCGTACGCATCCAGTGCGAAGCTGTAACGCGGCTCCACTTGGCTGGAAGCATCGAGCGTGCCGCCGTCAGCATCCAGTTTCCAGTAGGCGACCGTCTCGGGCGCGGGCGGAACAGGCGGCGTGCCCGTAGCATTGAGGAACTGCGATGGCGTGAGCACGCCGCGTGTCAGACGCACGCTATCGATCGCGCCATTGAATGAATTGTCTGACCATGGACGACCGCCGACATAGAAGCGAGCCGGTACGGAATAGGTCGGCAATACGCTGTTTTCGATACTGCCTTTGAGCGCACCGTCCACATAGAGCGACCATGTGCCCTTGCCGACGGTCACGTCGTAGACCAGTGCCACATGCCGCCAGACGTTCAGTTCGTTATCAATCGACCCAGTGCCGAACGACACATCGCTCACGAGCGCCCCCCCACCCGCGTGGAGCACGTAACCGGTGGTCCGGTAGGTGAAATTGAGTGACAGGCCGATCGGATTGCTGAACACCGGTGCCCCGCCCGTCGCCAAGAGAAGCTGCCAGGCACCGGGGTTCTGCGTCCGATAGAACCACCCCTCCAGTGTAAAGCTGTTGGTGTAACAGAGCGTGTCGCGCACGGTATAATTGTCGGAGGCGAGATATGAGCGCTTGGCGCCCGCCGCCGGTGTATTGAACACCAGGCTACCTGTATTGACGGCGGGATCACCGCGAAATGCGGCCGACGCATCCGGATTGGGAAGCGGGGTTACCGCCTGCGATGTGCTGCCTGTGACCTTGTGCAAGGCTGTCAACGGTGTGCCGAACGACCAGTTGCCGGTCATGTCCGAACCATCGAAGTAGACCCCGTCCGTTGAATTCAGCGGCCATAGCGCCAGCACGTCGGTCGCGGCGACCGCGCCGTCGGTCGCGTTGAGAAACTGTTCGGGGGCGAGCGCAGTCTGACTCACACGCCAACAGTCCAGGTATCCGCAGAAGGTGCTGGCGTGGCCAACGCGGCCGGCCAAATGGAAATACTCGGAGGCAGTGGTGCCGACACGCGCCTGTTGATTGGTGGCCGCGCCCTGCAGCTCGCCATCCAGATAGCACCGCCAGGCACCCTGCGCCTGTTCGCCCGCATTTGCATCATAGACCAGCGCCACATGCCGCCAGGTGTCCGCCCATGCCGCCAGGTCGCCGGAGAGCGGCGCGTCAAAAACCTGAATGCCACCGTCGTCCTCGGCGTAGATGACGAGCCTGCGCGTGCCGTCCGACATGCGTTTGAGCGCGAAGGCCCATCCCTTGGTGAAAACACGCGTATTAGCGATGTACTGGATGTCTGTATCATAATCTTGCCGGTGCGGAGCGATCCAACCCTCGACCGTAAAGCTGTTGGTGATTTCCAAGTGGCGTCCCAGATCGGTGACGCGCAGACAGGCACCGTTGGCCTGCGCGTACGCCGAACCGGAGTTACCGTTCGGCAGGGGCAGCGTGCTGTTCGGCGGTTGGCCGCTGAACACCTGATTGCGGCTGGCCTGCATGGTTGTTGTGTGCGCGGTTATATCGAGACCGCTCGACAAGCGGGCGTTGCCGATAAAGTCGCGCGTGTCCAACGTACCGGACGCATCTGCGTCCAGCCGCCAGTAGGCAACGGTGCCGTCCTGTCGCGCCGTCGAGAACGGCAGATCGGTACTAACGGCCCAAGCAACACCGGCACCGAGCGTTCCTGAGGCTCCAGCAGCAAGATCCGCGACCGTACTACCTAAGCCCTCATTCAGCGGCCAGTAGTGCGCAAGTCCTGCCTCAGTGCCGGTAAGGCGCGTGTCCAACCCGCCAGCGATCTGCGCTTGAGAGCGGACCGTATTCCAGGCACGCACATCGCTGATCTCTCCCCGGAAGCCCGGTGCCGTGGTGCCGATCGCGCCGATTGCAAACGTTGTGTTGGCGAGAGGATTCGCGTTATGGACGCCGTTCGTATAGAACTGGCCGTTGATGTAGATGGTCCAGGTCGTGTTGCTACGCGAGACAGCAATGTGAGTCCAAGTATTGAGCGGGATCGTACCGCTGCCCGTCATCCAGGTGCCGCCGATGAACATGCCCGCGACCT
>JAKJHA010000116.1 GCA_022704125.1 Verrucomicrobiota bacterium
CCGCCATAATTTTGGACGCGCGGAACTCGTCGCGGCGGTGGATGACGGTCACATGCGATGCTATGCGCGACAGATAGAGGGCCTCCTCCATCGCCGTGTCACCGCCGCCGACGACCGCCACGGGACGTCCTTTGAAAAACGCGCCGTCGCACGTGGCACAGGCCGAGACGCCCTTACCGATCAACTTTTGTTCCGATTCGAGCCCCAGATAGCGAGCGCTAGCGCCGGTCGCTATAATCACGGTGCGGGTTTCCAGCGTGTCGCCGACCATAAGCGAAAGCCTTTTGGTCTCGCCCGAAAAGTCACATCCCGTGACTTCATCCATCATATAGCGCACGCCTAAACGCTCAGCTTGCTTACGCATGGCAGTGACGAGCCCTGTACCCGTAATCGGATCCTCAAACCCAGGGAAGTTCTCCACGTCTGAAGTTTGCGTGAGCTGACCGCCCGGCTGCATGCCTTCGATCACGACCGGATTTAGATTGGCCCGTGCCGCATAGATTGCCGCCGTCAATCCTGCCGGCCCGCTCCCGATAATTACAACGTTTTCCATGCCATCTTTCCTTGCATGCTTACGTATAACGCAAAATCTCATCGACCGTCGTGTAACCGTCCAACACGTTGCGAATGGCGTCCTCACGCATGGTACGCATCCCTAACTCGCGCGCGCGCTCGCGAATGAACAGGGTCGGTCGGCGCTCGTTGATCAGATCACGGATCGGATCACTTACGCGCAGATACTCAAACACGCCTTTCCGGCCTTTGTAGCCGGTTCCGTTACATTTGGAACATCCACGACCGTAATAGAACGAGCGGTCGCCGACATCCTGACGCTTCAGGGCCATGCGGTCCAACGTCTCGTCGTCCGGCACATACCCCTCCTTGCAGTTCAGGCAGATCGTACGCACCAATCGTTGCGCCAGCACCGCTTCCAAAGTTGAGGCGATCAGGTATGGCGCGACATCCATATCGATCAGTCGCGTCACCGCACCGGCCGCGTCATTGGTGTGTAGCGTACTGAAGACCAAGTGACCGGTCAGCGACGCCTGCACTGCGATTTCTGCGGTTTCCAAGTCACGAATTTCGCCGATCATGATGATGTCGGGGTCTTGACGCAGGAAGGCACGCAGCACCTTGATAAAGGTATTGCCGGCGCTGGGGTTGATCTGCACCTGGACGATGCCGTCCATATCGTATTCGACGGGTTCCTCTGCCGTAAGCAACTTGGATTCGACCGAGTTGATGCGTCGCAGACAGGAGTAGAGCGTTGTGGTCTTACCGGAACCGGTCGGCCCTGTTACGACGATAATGCCGTTGGGCTTCTCAATGTCCATCGTCAACACTTCGTAGATGTCTTCAGGCAACCCGATGTTTTCAATGTCGAGTGAGACCGCGCTACGGTCGAGCACACGCAACACCACGCTTTCGCCATGGGCGGTGGGCAGACACGACACGCGCAGGTCCACCTGATGCCCCGCCACGGTTAGCGCAATACGGCCGTCCTGCGGGATTCGGCGTTCGGCGATATTCAGGCCGGACATGACCTTGATGCGCGAGATGATCGGCAACGCCAAACGACGCGGCGGCGGCGACATCTCGTACAGCGCGCCGTCCACGCGGTAGCGGATCTTGAAATCGGTCTCGAACGGCTCAAAGTGAATATCGGAAGCGCGGTCCGTCACGGCCTGATACAACACCAAGTTCACGAACCGCACGACCGGAGCGGCCGAAGCTGCCGACTCCAAACTCTTGTCGTCGGTTTCGTCCACATCCAGTGAGGTGTCCAGCGTCAGGTCGGACTCCAAGCTGTTGAGCATATCGGAGACCGAAGCGCTCTCATCTCCGTAGTGCTCCTTGACGAGGTCTGCCACATCCTTCTGGCGCGCCATCGCGAACTGCACATCTTTGGTCAGAACGAACATGAGTTCATCCATCACATGCGGATCAACCAAGTTCGATGTGGCAAGCGTGACGGTTCCGGCCGTCGCGTAGATCGGCAGGACGCTGTACATACGGGCGACGCTGGCCGGGATGCTCTGGATCACTTCAGAATCCAGTGCCATGACCGAGAGGTCAACCACATCGCATCCCTGATAGGCCGCCATCATTCCCAGCAGATCGTCTTCGCTTACGAACCCGTTGTCGACCAGCAGTTGTCGGATCGGGCGGCCCGTGTTCGCTTGATCCCCACGCAATTCATCGGCCTGCTCCTGATCAATGATCCCGTTGCTGACCACCAAGTCAAGCAAAGGGTCATATGCCGGCGTGACCGGTGCCAAAGTTTCTTCCGCCATATTTTACCTCCTTGCCTGCAACTCTTCTTTCAGTTTTTGGACCAGCGTGTCCGGATCTTGCGACTTCGTTACCAAGTCGTCATACGAGATCAGCCCGCCTAGATAAAGGTTCATCAAGTGCGAATCGAGCGAGATCATGCCGTACTTCGCACCGGTCTGGATGTCGGAACTGATCTGGAAGGTCTTGTTGTCGCGGATGCGCGAACGGATCGACGGCGTCGAGATCATGATTTCAAACGCCGCAACGCGTCCGGGCTTATCCACGCGCGCCAGCAGCAACTGCGAGATCACCGCGACAAGACCCACTGAAAGCTGTGTGCGGACCTGTTCCTGCTGGTCGGTGGGGAAGGCGTCCACGATACGGTCGACCGTCGCGGCGGCACCGGTGGTATGCAGCGTCGCGAAGACCAAGTGTCCGGTTTCCGCAGCCGTGATCGCGGCCTGCATGGTTTCCAGGTCGCGCATTTCACCGACGAAAATCACGTCCGGGTCTTGGCGCAGCGCACGGCGAATGGCTTCGGCGAAGGAGGTCACGTCGTTACCGATCTCACGTTGCGTCACCACCGATTTTTTATGCGGGTGGTAATATTCGATCGGGTCTTCGACCGTGATGATGTGTACGTCGCGCTCTTTGTTGATGATGTCAATCATCGACGCCAGCGTCGTGGTTTTACCGGAGCCGGTAGGTCCTGTCACCAAGATCAGCCCGCGGGGTTTGAACAGTAGCTCTTTGACCTGTTCCGGCAGACCGATCTGCTCTAGTGTCAGCAGTTTGTTCGGGATCTGACGCAGCACGATACCTAAATTGCCGCGCTCCCTGAAAACACTCACACGAAAACGGGCCAAATCGCCAAACGGCAGGGAGAAGTCCGCACCGCCGCACTGCTCCATTTCATGCAGCTTATCCTCCGGCGTGATCGAACGCACCAGTGCTTCAGTATCTTCAGCGGTGAGCGGCGGACTATCCAAAGGTGTCAGCGAACCGTGAATACGCAACATCGGCGGCACACCCACACGGATGTGCAAGTCGGAGGATCCCTCGTTAACCGTTACCAGCAACAAGTCATTCATGTTGATATCTGTGCTCATCAGTCTGCATCTCCCATTGTGGCCCGCAACACTTCCTCAAGCGTGGTCACGCCCGAGGCAACCTTTAACATTCCGTCTTCACGCAACGTCCGCATGCCCATCTCGCGTGCGCGGGCGCGCAACACTGTGGCAGGCGACTGATCGAAGATCAGGCGTTGGATCGAGTCGTCGATCTGAAAAATTTCAAAAATACCTTTACGACCTTTATAGCCGCTCTGCGAACAATTCGCGCACCCCTTGCCCTTGAACATGGTCGACACCGTCGAGGACTTGGCGTTCTTGGAAAGCGCCCCGAGCATCTTCAACTCACGTTCCGTCGGGATGTACTCCGCGCGGCACTTATCGCAGATTGAGCGCACCAAGCGCTGTGCCATCGCCGCGCGCAGGGCAGACGCGACTAAGAAAGGCTTAACCCCGATATCCAACAGACGCGTCACGGCACTGGGCGCGTCGTTGGTATGCAGCGTACTGAAGACCAAGTGACCCGTCAGCGCCGCCTCCATCGCGATATCCGCAGTTTCGTGGTCACGAATTTCACCGATCATCACGATGTTCGGGGCTTGACGCAGGATCGAACGCAGCGCCGCCGAAAAGTCGAGGCCCACATCTCTGTTCACCTGCACCTGATTGATACCGGACATCTGGTATTCCACCGGGTCTTCCACGGTAATGATCTTGCGGTCCGGCAGGTTGATCTGGCCCAGACACGCATAGAGCGTGGTGGTCTTGCCGGACCCGGTCGGACCGGTCACCAGCAGCACACCGTCCGGCAGGCCGATCAGCCGCTCGAACGTGTTCTGGTCATCCGACAGGAAGCCGAGCTGGGGCAGGCCGAGCGCAAGGTTGGTCTTGTCCAAGATACGCATGACAATACTCTCGCCGTGGTTGGTCGGCACTGACGAGACACGCAGATCGAGATCGCGCCCTTGCACCTTGATCTGGATACGGCCGTCCTGTGGCACGCGCTTCTCCGAGATCTTCATGTTGGACATGATCTTGACGCGGCTGATGATCGCTGCCTGCAGGCGTTTGGGCGGACGCTCCACCTCGCGCAACACACCGTCGATACGGTAACGCACACGGAAATGACGCTCCATCGGCTCCAGATGAATATCGGACGCGCGCATTTTGACTGCTTCGGTCAGGAGCAGACTGACAAGGCGAATGACCGGAGCATCCGAGTCTTTGGCATCCGAGCCGTCGTCGCCCGTCTTTTTCTCCTCGACATCGATGCTGGGATCGTCCTCCCCGAAAATACTTTCAAACTCTTCAGGGTAGAGTTTGTCCATCGCCTCTTTGACTTCGCTGTGCGGCGCGACCACCGCCTGCACGTCAGTCTTGAGCACATAACGCAGACTGTCGATGGTGTCGTACCCCATCGGATCGCTCAACGCCACGGTCACCGACGCTTCGTCGGCCAGGACCGGCACAACGCCATACTTGCGCGCGACCGAACCAGGCACCAGATCCGCAATGGCCGGATCGATGGCGTCCGCATTCACATGCACGTAATCGAGGCCGAACTGCGCAGCGATCAAGGCCAACACGTCATCTTCAGTGATGACACCCGTTTGGACCAAGATATCGAGCGAGGTTTCGCCCTCCTGCCTGATCGAACTCACAACCGCATCGATCTGGTCGGCCGTCACATAGCCTTGCTCTAACAGAAGTTGTAGCACATAATCGTCGTTAGAAGTCACCGTCGTTCTCCTTGCTTGCCGTACGAGAAAGAGAGTTTGCCAAAAAAATCACCCGTGGGAAAGCCGCAATAGTTTCCCTATTGTTCCTCCGCCAGCCGTTCGGCCACCAAACGGCCCACCTGCTTCGGATCGGCTTTGCCCTTGCTCAGCTTCATCACCTGCCCCACGAGGAATCCGGCGGCCGCCTTTTTGCCGGCATGGAAATCTGCGACTGTCTTCGCGTTTTCCGCGAATACCTGATCGATGAACGCCTCCAGCACTGCAACATCGCTCACCTGCGCGAGCCCGCGTTCGTTGACGATGACGCGCGGCGAACCGCCCTTTGCGAACACTTCGGGCAGCAGCTCCTTGGCCGTGGGACCGTTGATCACCCCTTCATCCACCAGCGTGACCAGCTCCGCCAGCGCGGCAGGCGTCAACGCGCATACGTCCACGCCCGTTCCTGATTCGGACAGGAGCCGCATCACTTCGGTCATGAACCAGTTGGACACCGTCTTGCCCAGTCCAGGCTTGCACGCCCGCGCCGCCGCCTCGAAAAAATCAGCGTTCTCCTTCACGTCAGCCAGCACGCCAGCGTCATACTCGGGGATGCCGTACTCGGCCATCATGCGCGCGCGCCGCGCGGCCGGCGCCTCGGGCAACTGCGCCCGCCACAAATCGATCTGCGCATCGGACAATTCAACCGGCACCAGATCCGGCTCCGGAAAATAGCGGTAGTCGAGCGCATCCTCTTTGCTGCGCATCGACTGCGTTTCGCCCAGATCAGGGTCCCAGCGCCGCGTCTCCTGCACCAGCGTTCCACCGCTCCTGGTCACGGCAAGCTGACGCGCAATCTCATACTCCAGCGCCGCATGAATGCCCTTGAAGGTGTTCATGTTCTTGATCTCCACCTTCGTCCCAAGCTGCTCCTGACCCGCAGGGCGCACGCTGACGTTCACATCCGACCGCATGTTACCCTCTTCCAGGTTACAGTCGCTTACCCCCGCGTATACGAGGATCTGCTTGAGGGCATGGAGGTACGCCATCGCCTCGTCCGGCGAGGCCAGATCGGGTTCCGACACGATTTCGATCAGCGGCGTGCCACAGCGGTTGAAGTCCACCCCGCTAAAACGGGCGTAGTGATTGATCTTCGCCGCATCCTCCTCCATGTGAATGTGGTGGATACGGATGCGTTTCGGCCCCTCCGGCGTCTCAATCGTAACACCACCTCCCAAGCAGAGCGGATGCGTGTTCTGCGAGATCTGATAACCCTTTGACATATCCGGATAAAAATAGTTCTTGCGGTCAAAGGTGCTGTGACGGCTGATCTCGCACCCCAGCATCAGACCGGAGACGACCGTCAGCCGGGCCGCCTCGCGGTTGAGCACCGGCAGCGCGCCCGGATATCCCATGCAGACCGGGCAAACCGTGGTGTTCGGCTCCTCGCCGAAGGTCAGGCTGCACCCGCAAAACATCTTGGTGGCGGTCTTAAGCTGAACGTGCGTCTCGAGGCCGATGGTGACCAGATACGGGGTCATGCTCCTACCTCCTCTTCCACCGCCTGTCCTGCCTGCAACACCGTACATTCGCCAAGCGCCGGTCCGAGGATCTGAAGGCCGACGGGCAGCCCGGCGGCCGTCTGTCCGCACGGGATCGAAAGTCCACAAATGCCCGCCAGGCTGGCCGGTATCGTGAACATTTCGCTCTGGTACATTTTGAGCGGATCGTCGCATGCCTCGCCGATCTTGTACGCCACCGTGGGTGCCACCGGTGTAAACAGCACGTCGCACCGTTTGAACGCCTCGTCAAAATCACGCCGAATGAGCGTCCGCACCCGTTGCGCGCGCCCGTAATAGACGTCGTAACGCCCGCTGCCCAGCACATACGTCCCCAGAATAATCCGCCGCTTGACCTCCGGGCCGAAGCCCTCGGCACGGCTCTGCGCATACAGATCGAAGACCGACTCCGGCATTGCCGCACGATGTCCATAACGCACTCCATCGAACCGCGCCAGATTAGCCGACGCCTCTGCCGCCGCCAAAATAGTGTAGGCCGCGACTGCATACTCCGTGTGCGGTAGGCTCAGTTCCACGATCTCCGCACCCGCCGCCGCGCAGGCGTCCACGGTCCGGCGCACGCAGGCCGTCACTTCGGGATCAGTGCCATCAATATCATATTCGCGGGGCAGTCCAATCCGCATCCCCGTCAGACCACCACACAACGCCGCCCGATAGTCCGGGACCGGCGCGTCCAGTGTTGTGCCGTCATGGGGGTCAACTCCCGCCAACACCTGCAAGAGCAGGGCCGCATCCTCGACCGTGCGGGTTATGGGCCCCGCCTGATCCATTGACGAGGCACACGCGGCGACACCGTAACGCGAGACACGGCCATAGGAGGGCTTGAGCCCCACGCAACCGCAGAACGCGGCCGGCTGCCGAATCGAGCCGCCCGTATCGGTGCCGAGCGCCGCAATCGCCATGCCGCCGGCCA
>JAKJHA010000117.1 GCA_022704125.1 Verrucomicrobiota bacterium
CCTATCCCGACGGCTCGCCGGTGCAGTGCGTGATCGCGGATACCACGATCGGCGGTTGCGCCGAGGCCGCCGCTTGCGCGAACAAGTTCGAGCGTGAGAATGTGGGGGTCTCGCTGAGCGTCACGCCCTGCTGGTGCTACGGCACTGAGACGATGGACACGGCGCCCCACACGCCCAAGGCGGTCTGGGGCTTCAATGGCACCGAGCGTCCCGGCGCGGTCTACCTGGCTGCGATGCTCGCGGGTTATGCACAGCGCGGTTTCCCGGCTTACGGGATCTACGGGCGCGAGGTGCAGGACCGCACCGACACGTCAATTCCGAATGATGTGAAGGAGAAGCTGCTGCGCTTCGTCAAGGCCGGGCTGGCGGTTGCGATGATGCGCGGCAAGTCCTACCTTGCCGTGGGCACCTCGTCGATGGGTATCGCGGGCTCGTTCATCGATCCGGATCTCTTCCAGGATTATCTCGGCATCCGCGTTGAGAATGTTGACATGTGCGAGCTGGACCGGCGCGCCGTGGAGGGCATCTACGACAAGGCCGAGTACGAAAAAGCGCTGGCGTGGGCCAAGAAGTTCTGCAAAGAGGGCAAGGATATCAACAAGAAGCGACTCCAGAAATCGCGCGCCGCCAAGGACGCCGACTGGGAGTATGTCATCAAGATGACGCTGGCTCTGCGCGACCTGATGGTCGGCAACCCGGTGCTGGCGGAGATGGGTCTCGGCGAAGAGGCGGTGGGGCGTAATGCCATCGCGGCCGGCTTCCAGGGGCAGCGCCAGTGGACCGATTACAAACCCAACGGCGACTTCTCCGAGGCGATCCTCAACAGCTCTTTCGACTGGAACGGCATCCGCGCGCCGTACATCGTGGCGACGGAAAATGACGCGCTCAACGGCATCTGCATGTTGCTGATGTATCTGTTGACCAACCGTGCCCAGATTTTCGCCGATGTGCGCACCTTTTGGAGCGCGGACGCGGTCAAGCGTGTGACCGGCAAGCGCATGACCGGCCTTAACGCCAACGGGTTCATCCATCTGCTGAACTCTGGCGCGGCCTGTCTGGATGCCACCGGCAAGCAGCGTTTCAAGGGCAAGCCCACGATGAAGCCGTTCTGGGAGATTACCGCGAAAGAGGCGGAAGCGTGTCTCAAGGCGACGCGTTGGATGCCGGCCAATGTCGAGTACTTCCGTGGCGGCGGCTTCTCATCCAGCTTCCTTTCCGAAGGCGGCATGCCGATGACCATGACGCGCATCAGCCGCGTCAAGGGGCTCGGTCCGGTACTGCAGATCGCCGAGGGGTGGTCGACCACACTGCCGGCGGGTGTATCCGATACGCTCATGGCGCGTACCGATCCGACCTGGCCCTGCACATGGTTCGTGCCGCGTCTGACCGGCAAGGGTGCTTTCAGCGACGTCTACAGCGTCATGAATAACTGGAGCGCCAACCACGGTGCGATCAGCTACGGCCACATCGGCGCGGATCTGATCACGCTCGCGGCCATGCTGCGCATTCCGGTCGCGATGTCCAACGTGCCTGCGGAGCAGGTTTTCCGCCCGCACGCCTGGGGCCTGTTCGGCGTGGACGATCCGATCGGTGCGGATTATCGCGCCTGCAAAAACTTCGGCCCGATCTACGGCTGACTCCGCGCGCAGCGCGGGTGCAGCCGATTTAGGAGTTGAGATTTAGGATTTAGGAGTTTTTGGGGCTGCCGGTACTGCCGGCAGGATCGGCAGGATCGGCAGCCTCCAGCAACCTTCCGCGCGAGCGCGGAGGGGAAAACATGTTCTGGCGTAAACTTTTACCGTCCGGCGAGCGTTTAATAGGGTGAGGCTCTTGCGGACTCTTCGCTTGCAAGTGTGGCACGGGCATCTTGCCCGTGTTTCATGGGCGGGACGCCCATGCCACGGGGAGTTTCAGGATATAAGGAGACGTCATGACGATCATTGAACCACACATCCACATGCTATCGCGTACTACGGACGAGTATCAGGCCATGTACCGGGCTGGCATCCGCGCCTGCGTGGAGCCCTCGTTCTGGCTGGGGACGAACCGCCGTTACGCGGGGTCGTTCTTCGACTACTTTCGGCTGATCTTGGAATTCGAGACCGTACGTGCGGCGCGTTTTGGCATCGACCACTTCTGTGCGATTGCCATGAACCCCAAGGAGGCTGATGACCGCGGTCTGGCCGACGAAGTGATTGATGGCTTGGACGAATATCTCGACCATCCGCGCTGCGTGGCCATGGGTGAGGTCGGGCTCAACCTCAACACACCCAATGAGGAGTACGCGATGATCCGCCAACTCCGCATGGCCGAGGAACGCAAAATGCCGGTCATCCTGCACACGCCGCACGTGGACAAGCTGCGCGGCACGCTGCGTATTCTGGAGATCATCAAGGCTGAAGGGTTCACTGTCGAGCGTATCGACGTTGACCACAACACCGAAGAGACGATCAAGCACACGCTGGACTCGGGGTGTTACGCCGGCATGACCGTCTATCCGTATTCCAAGCTCACCCCGCAGCGCGTTTCGGCCATGGTCAAGCAATACGGCCATGAGCGCGTGATCGTCAACGGCTCAGCCGACTGGGGCGTCTCCGATCCGCTTTCGCTCATCAAGGTGGTGGCGTACATGCGTGGCGACGGCCACAGCGATGAGGTGATCCGCGACTTGGTCTTCAATACGGCCATGCGCTTTTACAGCGCCTCGCCCAACTGGAAGCCCAATTTTGAAATCCAGCCGCTTGATCCCAGTGCTTATCAGCGGTGAGCGCCCTATCGGTATCGAATAACCATGAAACACATGAAACTTCATGAAAAAATAACGCTCAACGCTCAACGTTCAACTTTTAACTCTCAAGCGTTTTTTTGCTTCGCTGGTGCGAAGCTACGGTTGACTAGGGGGGTGGCGTTGGTTTAATATGTCCCAATCTTCTCTAATTGCAGGAGTGTTTTTTAACCGCATGAATAAGGGAGCAGTCCCCATGATGGAGCAAGCAGGATTGATTCGGGCGAGTGTGTGTGTCGTGGCCGCTGTCTGGATGACGGCCGTCCATGCGCAGGAAGAGGCTCAGCCAGCCGTGGCCGACGGGCAGGCTCCAGCCGCTGTGCAGCAGGAGGAATCCGCAAAAACTTTCATGCCGATGGTGCGCCTGATTCAGATTCGCGGTAAATGCGAAGTGCTGAATCCGGATGTGGGGTCGTACGCGCCGGCCGTTGAAAACAAGGTGTATCCGCTGGGAACGAGTTTCCGTACCGGTCCGGAGAGCTTGGCGACACTGGTGTTTTCGCGGCAAGAGAGCGCGCAACTCGCCAGCAGTACAGAGGTTTGCGTGGAGGCGCCTGACAAGCAGTCGGACAGCCGCGTGTTGCGGCTGGTTGCCGGAACCGTCAAAACCAGTCTGCGCGAGAATCTGCCGGAGGGCAGTTTCAGCGTCTGCACGCCCAACGCCATCAGCAAAAATGTCGAGGGCCGCGGCGAGTACGCGCTTTTCACCGATACGGTGACGGAGACCTTGCAAATCGCTACCATCACCGGGGCGGCGCGTATTGAGGGGCCGCAGTACCACATACCCGCGCTGCGCGCGGCCAATACGGTCAACATTCAGACCTCTGCCGATCGCTCGTTCAGCCGGCTGACCAGCGTGTCGGGCGATTTTGCGATCGTTCTGAATAAAGGCGAAGAAGAGCCGGTCAATTACGGCATGTCGCCCAAGGCGGTTGTCAAGATCTGGCGCGAGAATGCGCCGGTAGGGGGGCGCCCGGTGATCGCGACGCTCGTGGTCAGCCCCAAGGGTATCGCCGAGCACCGTTTCGCGTATGCCGAAGGTCGTGCGGGAGTCGCGACTGGCGAACTCGTCCAGCCGGTTGCGAAAGAGGAAGAGGATTTGCCGGTTCTGCTCTCCAAAGACGCCGATAAAAAAGAGGGAGAGGCGGAAAAGAGCGAGACCAGCACCGAACAATAACCGATTCAGAAGAGGTTCTCGGAAAAACCGGCGGCCTGCGCAGCCTCCGGTTTTTCGTGTCAAAAGAGTGTTTGCGCGAGTGTTAATCCTTTTGGACTATTAGCTGTGTTTATCTATCATTTTAACCGACTCATCCGCAACCGCATTCTGTGGGGATTCTTTGCCATCATCATCGCGATAGCATTCGTGGCGGTTGATTCGTGTTTCAGAGGTCCGCAGGACGCGCAGTCCGCTGGGACGATCAACGGAAAAAGAGTCCCGTACGACCAGTTCGAGCAGACGGTGCGGGCGATCCGCGGGTTCGGGCGTGACCGTGACAGTGAGACCCCTGTGAGTGTCGTAGACCGCCGTGCGTGGGAGCAAATCGCGGCCCGGCAGACCGCCGAGAAAAACGGCATGGGCTCGCTCAATGAAGAGGTCCGCAACGCATTGCGCGAAGTGCCCGGCTTCCAAGGGCCCAACGGGTTCGACATCAATCGTTATCGCATGGTGCTCGCCGAACAGGGCCTCACACCCGCGATGTACGAAAGTCTGGTTTCGCACCAGCTCGCCCTGATGAAGAATGCCGCGCTCGTGGATTCGGCTTCTTGGGTCTCCCCGATGGAACTGAACGATGAACTCGCCGCCATGACGGACCGCTTCACGGTGCAGACCGTCGCGATCAGCAATCGCTTCGCCCAGACAGAGATGCGCCTCAGCGAAGAGGACCTGCGCAAGTTCTACGAGGAGAACAAGGACTCGTTCGCCCTCCCCGACCGCGTTGCCGTGCGTTACATCGCGATCCCGGTCTCGAACTATCTGGCGTATGTCTCGGTGCCTGATGACGACCTGCTGGAGTACTACGACAGCCACACGGACACCTACACCCGGACCACCACCAACAATACGACGGAATCGATTCCCTTCGCCGAAGTGCGCGACAAGATTTTGGCTGAACTTCAGCTTGAAGAGGCTCGCCATTGCGCCTCCACGGCGGTCACCTTCTCGATTTACGGCAAACTCGCCGATGCTGGCGACAACGCGATGGAAGTCGCGGCGAAACAGGCGAAAGTCACGCTCAAGACCTCGCCGCTCTTCGCGGCCGACGAAACCCTGTACTGGGCTGAAAACAGCAAGGAATTCGCAGACGCCGCCTTTGAGCTGGAGCCTGACCGTTCGGACTCGCGCTTTGGCATTGTCAAGGGCGACCAGTTCATCTACGTCATCGAGCGCAAAGAGTTTTCAGCTGCTCACACGCCGACGTATGAAAACGTCCTCAACGATCTGCGGCCGCGCGCGCAGGCCAAAGCCCGTAGCGATGCTTTCCAGGACTACGTGAAAGAGTTGCGCACAGAGTTGAGCACCCTGATGGACCAAGGCAAGAGCTTCGCTGATGCGGCCAAGGCCAAGGCGCTTAACGTCTCCACGTCGCTCACCTACTCGGTGAACGAGGTCCAGAACCAGAGCTTCCCCAATAGCTTCTCGATTGCCTATGGTGCCATGTCCCTCAAAAAGGGTGAGATGTCGGAGGCCATTCCGGCTTCGGCTGCGCAGTCACTGTTGGTTTATGTGCAGGAGCGCCAGCCGGGCGACGCACTGGCCGCCGAAATGATGCGCGCCCAGGTACGCATGGGTATCGCGCGCCGCCGCTCGAGTAATCTCTTCTCGGACTGGTTGACGTGGAATCTCGCGCAACAGGATTTCAATCCGGCCCGCCCACTCAGTGACGGCGACGGCGATGACGACGAGGACGACGGAGCCTTCACGGATCCAGATGCGCCTGCGGAGAAAGAATAGGACGCGAGCGCAAAAACAGGTGTCTCGCGTCTCTCGTCGGCAGTGCCGGCGCGGCTCGCGGGGACGCTCGCCCTCCCGTCCTATGATCGGGCTCGCGGAGCACTGGGAGGGACGAGCGTCTGTTCGTCCGGCGGCGAGAACGCCGCCCACAGAACTGGACGCGAAAAATTTGGAGTGCGGCGGCAAGCGGTATTCCGCGCGACGCCGCTTTTTAGCGGAGCCGGTCCAGCCGCAACCGCTCGCGGTTGTCGAACAGGCGGCGTGCGCAGAGCTGCACCGTCAACAGGCTGCCGAACCCCGCACCGGTCGCAATCAGGTACATGATCATCATCTGATAACGCACCGCCGCGAGGGGATCGCTGCCCGATAAGATCTGGCCGGTCATCATGCCCGGCAGGCTCACGATGCCACAGACCGCCAGCGAGTTGATGATCGGTGTCATGGCGGTGCGCACGCTCTCGCGCCGCAGATCGGCTACCGCCTCGGATGCAGGCTGACCCAGTGCCAGCCGGTTTTCGATCACAGCACGTTGCTTCCAAGCATTTTGTGTCAGCGTGTTCATCCCCAAGGCGATGCCGGTCATGGTGTTGCCGAGAATCATGCCGAGCAACGGGATCGCATATTGCGGCGACCACCAAGGCCGGACGCCCACCAGCGCCACCAACGCGAACACGGTCACGGTGAAACCGGCGGTGAACAATCCCAGCGCGGCCAGTCCGACCGTCCAGCCCGCCACGAAGCGCCGGTGCTGCCGCCGTGTGACCTCCCAAGTGCCGGCCGCCAGCATCACCATCGAAAAACAGAAGGTCCAAAGCGGACGCGCATTTTGGAACACGCCTTTCAGGACCACACCCACCAGCGCGAGTTGAACGAAGGTTCGCACTGCACCAATCATCAGCGCACGGCTCAACCCCAGGCGCTGCCAGGCGAAGAACACGGCCAGTGCGGTCAGTGGCAATGCGGCCAGCAGGATATCGCTCCACGAAAGCGCGATCACATCCATGTATCCACCTCTTTCCACACACCGCCCGCCGCCATGCGGTAACCGCGCGACGCCACGCGCGTGAGCTGCTCGGGGTCATGCGTCACCCAGAGTGCCATCATACCGGTTGCGCAACGGCCCGCGACCAGTGCTTCAAGCGCCCGCGTGTGCGCCGCATCAAGATGTGCCGTAGGCTCGTCCAGCAGCAATACCGCCGGTTGATTCATCAGCGAGCGCAACAGGCCGAGCCGCTGTTTCTCGCCACTGGAGAGACGCGCCACCGGCCATCCGAGTACCCCGGGCTCAAGTCCTAACGCACGCAAATCAGCATCTTCAGGAGTGTGAGAAAAGTGTTCGTCCACGCCGTCAAACCACCACTGGCTCTCGGCGGGTACGTACGCCACGCGTCGCCGCCACTGGTTGGCGGGAATCGCGGTTGGCGCCGATCCTTGCAGTGCGATGTACCCCTCCCAAGGGTCCATGTCGGCCAAGGCGCGTAGCAGACGCGTCTTGCCGCAGCCGGACGGACCGCTCACGCTGACGATCTCGCCTTCGCGCATCGCAAACGTCACCGGCCCGAAACCGCCATACGACAGATCTTTCACGTCAAACGCTGTCACACAAGCCCCTTTCACGTTTGGCTCCGAAGTGTATCACCCTGCGGGTGAACGCTCAACTGCTCTTATTGCGACCAGAGCCGATTGCGCTGTTCGAGTTTTGCGCACCTGTATTGCGCGAAACGGGTGCGGGGAAAAGTGCGATCCCCCAGCGGATGTTTGAATTTCCTTGGAAACACGCG
>JAKJHA010000118.1 GCA_022704125.1 Verrucomicrobiota bacterium
ACCGCCACCCCCGCTAGTAGGGCTGCCATGGACGAGGTCGCCCGCTGTCGCGATCCGTCCTTCGAAACACGAAACGGAGATCTCTGTCGTGCTGTCGGGGTCGCCGATCAAAACACTGCCTTGGAACGTCGCCGAGCCGGAGATGCGGATATCGCAGTTGTTGCTGGGCGGGAAATTCCAAAGCACACGGGGAGTGAACGGACTCTTCGCTGAGACATCGTTGATGTAATATGAACTTAACGTCATCTGTATCTCTTGCGCATCCGATACATTACAGTTGATCAGGACCGAGTCGCCCTCTTCAAGCCCTCCCAACATCAGAGTACAACCGGAAACGCCGCGCAAATCGTTCGTGAGATTGAACACCCAGGTCTTGGGGTTGCCGTTGGCGCCGTCAGCGTCGAGATACATGGTGACCGAGGTACTGCCAACCGTGTTTGAAATCGCAGCGCCGGGTGTTGTCGGCAGCGATGCGAAATACTCGCTTTTGGCCTGGAGATCCGCTTTCAATGCGTCCGCCGCAGCGTAATCGACCCCGCCGTAGGTCACGGCATGGACAGGATCCCAACTAGGGATTCTAACCGTGCTCGCAACGTTCGATCCCGCCTGAATCACATAGCGGGTTTCCGCCGAAGAAAACTGGGCCGAGGCGACGCCGGGAGCCGTCAATATATCGCCGCCAACCACCAGCGCGGCTGTTTCAGGTGTCGGATTAACGCCGGCAAACCCATAGGAGGCAGGCCCCAAATCTCCGAGATAGTAGTAAGTGGTGCTTTGGACACCAAAAGTGAAGTCTCCGCGAACAAATGTGCGCCCCTCAATGCCGACGGCATTGTGCATGCGGGTGAAATCCCCGCCCACGAAGACGCTCCACGCATCGTCAACGTCCGGGCCGGGCACATAATCGCTGAGCATGGGACCGAGATCTTCGGCGCGGCACATCAGTACGAGCGCTGACACGAACACCGACAACACCCCGACGGCCACATCGCGAGGATGTGAAGGTCTGATCCTGTCTCTTTTCATGATACGTTCTCCATTCTGATGTCGCAATCTGCGAGATAATGCTCCATCACGCAGTTTCCAATGCAATTTAACGCTCTCCATTGTCACACATCGTGAAATGCTTGTCACGCGGTATTTTTTGAGTGTTTTTTGAGTGTTAAACGTTGAGCGTCAAGGTTAAAAGTTCTTACGCTTCCGCGCTTGCTTCGGGGCTCTGTTTATTGTAAAAAATGATGGTGCTCGCTTGGTCTATGCCGTGACGGGTGTCGGGGCCGATGCCAGGTCAGCACAATAATGCAAAAAAGGAGATACACACATGACGAGAATCGTTCAGATGGCGATGGGTTTGGTGTTGGCGGTCGCGTTGACGGGCTGCCTGAACATCCCGGGCAAGGTTGACCTGACAAAGGCTGCCGCTGACGCGCAGGTGCTCAACGTGACGACCGGCGACGGAACGTTCGCGGACTACAAGGCGACCGGTTACCACACAAGCACGGAAATCGGTATCGCCGTCGGTATTCCCGGCCTGAAGCTGCTGGAACTCTATCCGAAACAGGATAACACCGCGCAGATGACCCAGATCGCCAAAGACGCCAAAGCTGGCGGCGCGAATGCGGTGATCAACGCGCAGCCGCCCAAAGAGATGTATCTGGGCTTCCCGTTCTTCTTCATTGGTCTGTATATCGACAAGGCCGCGGGAACGGGCATCAAGACGAAGTAAGAAAAAAACGCTCAACATTTAAAGCGTTATTTTTCATCCGCAGATTACGCAGATTTTTCGATTTAATCTGTGAGTATCTGCGTAATCTGTGGATGTTTACTGTACCAACAAATTGAAAATTCATCACATCATCACATAAAACAGCACAGCAAAGAAGTGGCAAAGCGTACCGGCCAGCACGCAGAGGTGCCATACCGCATGATGGAAAGGCATCAGGCGCCATAGATAGAAAACCGCGCCCAAGGTGTAGCACAAGCCGCCGATCAGCAACCAGACCAGGCCGGCGGTCGGCAACGTGGCCATTAGAGGTTTGATCGCAAAGACGATGATCCAGCCCATGCCGACATAGGCGAGGGTCGAGACCAGTCGCAGCCGTCCGGTGAAGAAGACCTTGAAAACGATGCCCATGATCGTTAGCCCCCAGACGATGCCGAAGATCGTCCAGGCGATGACCGGATATTCAGGCCGCAATATGACCAGCATGAAGGGCGTGTAGGAGCCTGCAATCAGGATGTAGATCGCCATGTGGTCGCATACCTTTAGGATCTGCTTGGTGCGCGGGTGCGTGATCGCATGGTAGGCCGACGAGACGGTGTAGAGCAGGATGATGGAGGAGCCGAATATCGTCGCGCTGACCACTTTCCACGCCACCTGCTCGCCGCTCTGCACCCCGAACACCACCATCAGTGCCAGCATGGCCGCACCCAGATGGCTGCCCAGCGCGTGAATCGCGCTGTGCGCCACCTCTTCGGGGATCGTGTAGCGTCTGGGGGTCAAGTGGGCCATGAGAGATCAGACGGATTGGACGGATCAGGCTTTGCCGGCTAGAAATGCGTTGATCGCGGCGGCGGCGCGGCGGCCTTCGCCCATGGCGAGGATTACGGTGGCCGCGCCGAGCACGATGTCGCCGCCGGCGTAGATGCCGTCGATCGAGCTTTTGCCGTTCTCGTCCACGATGATATTGCCCCACTTGTTGACGGCCAGCCCTTCGGTGGTCTGGCTGATCAGCGGGTTGGAGTCGTTGCCGATGGCCACGATCACGGTGTCCACCTCCATCTGGAATTCGCTGCCGGAGATCGGCACGGGACGGCGGCGACCGGAGGCGTCAGGCTCGCCCAGTTCATAGCGCAGGCATTCCATGCCGATGACGCGATCCTGATCATCGCCGAGGATGCGCACGGCGTTCTGCAGCATGTGGAAGACCACCCCCTCCTCGCGGGCGTGGGCGACCTCCTCAATGCGCGCGGGCATCTCTTTTTCGGTGCGGCGGTAGACCAGATGCACCTCTTCCGCGCCGAGTCTGAGCGCCATGCGCGCCGCGTCCATGGCCACGTTGCCGCCGCCGAGCACCGCCACCTTGCGGGAGTTGTAGAGCGGCGTGTGGGCGTGCTTGGTGTCGTAGGCTTTCATCAGGTTGGCGCGCGTCAGGTATTCGTTGGCGGAGAAGACGCCCACGAGATTTTCGCCGGGGATGTTCATAAACTTGGGCAGCCCCGCGCCGGTGCCCACGAAAACCGCGTCGAATCCGTCCTTCTCCATCAGGTCGGTGAGCTTGCGTGTGCGGCCGACCACGAAATTGGTTTCAAGCTTTACGCCCATTTCCGTCAGCATCTCGATCTCGTTGTGGACGATGCGTTTGGGCAGACGGAACTCGGGGATGCCGTAGACCAACACGCCGCCGGGTTTGTGGAAAGCCTCGAACATCGTGACGTCGTGACCCTCGCGCCGCACGTCCGCCGCCACGGTGATGCCGGCCGGACCGCTGCCGACCACCGCCACCCGCTTGCCGGTCGGCGGCTTGACGGCGGGCACGACCTGTTTGCCGCTCTCGCGTTCGAGGTCTGAGACGAAGCGCTCGATGCGCCCGATCGAGACCGCCTTGTCCACATCCTTGAGCGCCTTGCCAAGCGTACAGGGCGCTTGGCACTGCACCTCCTGCGGACAGACGCGTCCGCAGACGGCTGGCAGCAGGCTGTTTTCGCGGATGATGGCGACCGCCTCGTCGAAGCGCCCTGCCGCCGCGGCCTTGAGGAAATCCGGGATGCGGATGCCCACCGGACAGCCCGCCACGCACGGCGCGTTTTTGCATTGCAAGCAGCGCATGGCCTCTAAACGCGCCTGCTCAGGCGAGTATCCCAGCGCGACCTCGTTCATGTTGCCGCGCCGGACTGCCGGATCTTGCGACGGCATCGCCTGCGGCGGTATCGCCATACGCGCTTTCGGTGTGAGAGGTTGGTTCTCGATCTCGATCTGCCGCAGCAAATCTGCTGCTGCGCTCTTTAGAACATTTGGGTCTTGATACATGATACGTCTTTCTTTGTATTTATCGGATAATGGGCCAAGCGCCTCGGATATGCCCTTTGTGAAAAATGGGGAAGTTGAGCGCGACGCCTCCGGCCACGTAACTCTCGCCGAGCGCGCGGCGATGCCCCGCGAGCAGCTTTAAGATGTCACTTTGGAAGGGGGTGACAGCCATTCCCTAGCCTCTTTAACGTGTTTGAAAGCCTCCATATCGCCGTAGCGCTCGATCAAATCGAGCGTGCGCAACCACTCTTCGCGCGAGGCTGGCACGTAATCCGGACGCGCGAACCAGAGGCAGCGGTTCCGGTACTTTTCCAGCAGGGCAATGAGTTTGGCTTGTGCATCGCGGTGCATGTGCGCGTCTTCCCTATTTCGCGTGGGTAGCGGCGGCCGCCTCAAGGCGGGCGGCAGCGGCTTCGAGCCTGCAGTGGTACTTTTCATGGTCGGCGTCTTCGCGCGGCTTGTAGGCGCGCAAACGCTTCATCATGTTGTCGAAATCAACCAAGTGTCCATCGAACTCAGGACCGTCGACGCACACGAATTTGGTCTCGCCGCCCACGGTCACGCGGCAGCCGCCGCACATGCCCGTGCCGTCGATCATGATGGTGTTGAGCGAGACGATCGTGTGTACGCCGTAAGGCCGCGTGGTCTCGGCGCAGAACTTCATCATGATCGGCGGCCCGATGGCCACGGCCATGTCCGGTTTGGGCGTCTGTTCGCACAGCTCTTTCAACGGCTCGGTCACCAGCGCCTTGCGACCGTAAGAGCCGTCGTCCGTCACGACGATCAGATCGTCGGCGATCGCGCGCATCTCGTCTTCCATGATCAGCAGGGATTTGTTGCGGGCGCCGATGATGATGGTGAGGCGGTTGCCGATGGCCTTCAGGGCTTGAGCGATCGGATACAGCGGTGCCACGCCGATGCCGCCGCCGACACAGACCACATGCCCGACCTTCTCGATGCGGGAGGGCTGGCCGAGCGGCCCCAGCAGCGCGACGATCGTGTCGCCCTCCTCTTTTTCCGCCAACAGATGAGTGGTTTTGCCGACCGCCTGAAAGACCAGCGTGATGCTGCCACGCTCTGGATCGGCGTCGGCGATCGTGAGCGGAATGCGCTCGCCGAAATCATCGTCCACCTGCAGGATGATGAACTGGCCGGGTTTGCGTTCGCGCGCAATCAGTGGTGCTTCAACCTCCATGCGGTAGACGCAGTCTGAAAGCTGCGTTTTCTTTAAGATTTTGTTCATAAGCGGGGCTGTCCGTTCAGGGTTTAGGAAAACGTCAGAAACATATCACATTCGCGGTGAAGGGTGAAGGGAAACCACCCTCCGCGCAAAATCGGTTGGTGACAGGGGGGCGCGGAGATCGTGCGTTTCTGGGTTCCATTGCGCCACCATCGGTATCGCTATCGGGATCGGTATCGCCGCCATCATTACACTTGCCACTGCGAGCCACTGCGTGGGCGCAACAGTCGATTTCGAACCCGATAGCGATACCGATACCGATTTGAGCAACTAAGGGACAGGTATTTTGGCAGCCGACCACCGGCCAAAAGGGCCGGATGCACCATAGCCCGGGGCAAGCGAAGCGCCGCCCCGGGTAGCGTCACCCCGCATCCTCGTGCCCTGGAGGGGCACTTCAAACCCACGGCGACGGTCATTTTTGAAGTGGCCCTTCAGGCCACAGAACTTCGTCTTTCCTGACCCAGGGCTGCGCTCCGCTTGCCCTGGGCTAAGGTGGAGCCGCCCCTTCGGGGCTTCGCCGCACACGCCCTCAGCGTTCACGTTCACAGCGTAGCGGTACACGTTAACGTTCACGAAGCAGGTGAAGATGCGTTTTGTGTACGGGTACGTGAACGAGTACGAGAATGGGGCCGCCCGTTTTACACTCATCTTTGCGACCATCCCATCCAAAAAATCTGCGGCAATCTGCGCCTATCTGTGGTTAAACAAACCCGAGCACTGCCATCCAAAACCTCTGCGTCTCCGCGCCTCTGCGTTAAAAAATCCTAATTCCTAAATCCTAACTCCTAAATTCCAACTAGCGCGCGGAGGGCGCTAAAACGGCAGATTGTGTTCTTTGATCTTGCGCTGGATGGTGCGCCGCGAGAGGCCGAGTTGATCAGCGGTCAGCGTGCGGTTGCCGTCGTTCTGCTGGAGCTTGGCCGCCAGCACCGCGCGTTCGATCTGTTCCAGCGTCATGCCGTCCGGAATCGCGAGCGGGCCGGGCAGGAGGGGCGTGTCGTCGCGCGCTTGCGTTGACGGCACGTTGACGGAAGCAGCGGTGAGCACGCCGCCCGGTGAGAGCAGCACCGCCGACTCTACGATGTTGCGGAGTTGGCGCACGTTACCAGGCCAGTCGTAGGCCTCAAGCGCGGTGTAAAAGTCGGGCTTCACCTCCGCGATGGTCTTGCCGTTCTCGGACGCGGCGCGCACGATAAACCGGTCGGCCATCGGGCGGATGTCCGCCTTGCGCTCGCGTAGCGGCGGCACACGCAGAGTCACCACGTTGAGCCGATAGAAGAGGTCTTCGCGGAAGGTACCCTCACGCACCATGGCGTCGAGATCCTTGTTGGTGGCGGACACCAGCCGCACGTTGACCTTGAAAGCCTCGCGGCCGCCGACGCGCCGTACTTCTTTCTCTTCGAGTGCGCGCAACAACTTGACCTGCACCGAGGCGGGTGCGTCGCCGATCTCGTCGAGAAAGAGCGTGCCGCCATCGGCGCGTTCGAACGCACCTTTGTGCGTGCCGGTCGCGCCGGTGAACGATCCCTTCTCGTGGCCGAACAGCTCCGACTCCAGCAGGTTTTCGGCGAAGGCACCGCAGTTGACTGCCACGAAAGGACCGTCCGCGCGCTTGGAATCAACGTGCAGTGCGCGCGCGACCAGTTCCTTGCCGGTGCCGCTCTCGCCGCGGATCAGGATCGTGGCCATGGTGTCGGCCAGCGCCTCGATCTGCTTGATCACGGTCTGCATCGCTGCGGACTCGGCAATGATAGCGGTGGAGGCGTATTTTTCACGTACGGTCTGCGAGAGCTTGTTGACCTGACGCCGCAGGCGTGAGGCTTCGTAGGCACGGCGCAGCTTGGATTGGATGTCGTCCAAATCCAACGGTTTGGTCACGTAGTCGTAGGCACCTTCGCGCATGGCGCGTACGCCGGATTCGACCGAGCCGTAGGCGGTCATGATGATCACCGGCACGGCGGCGTCGAGCTTGCGCAGACGCGCCAGCACTTGCAGGCCGTCGATGTCCGGCAGCACGAGGTCGCTCAACACGAGATCCGGCATCTGTTGCTCAAACGCTTCGACGCCGGCCAGGCCGGTGGCGGCACAGTACGTGGTGAATCCCGCGTCCTGCGCGGCCTCGTCGACCGAGCGGGCGTTGTCGGGATCGTCCTCGATGATCAGAAGTGTGGGTGTGGGAGTTAACATTTAGGATTTAGGATTTAGGAGTTGGGAGTTGGGA
>JAKJHA010000119.1 GCA_022704125.1 Verrucomicrobiota bacterium
GCAGAATTACGGCGAGATCCTGGTCTTTAGCGAGGTTCTCGCCGACGCCGAGCGTGTGAGCGTGGAAACCTACCTCGCGAACAAGTGGGGGCTCGCGGCGCAATATCAAGGTGTTGCGGCGGTTACGGAGCATCCGGCCAAAGCCTTCCTCTATGGCAGCACGGGCAACGTGGAGATCGACGGACACATCCAGCTTTCCGGTACGTATTCGGGGGCGATCACGGTGAACGCGGGCGGTACGCTCGTGGTGACGCCGACGTACGCGCCCGTGATTCCCGCCGAGGGGCGCGTGGGCTGGTTCGACCCGGATTATCCCGATACTTTCCGCACGGCGACGGAAGACAACGCTGCGACCATTTACGGGTTCTGGCCGCGCGGCAGCACCGAGGCCACGATGGAAGTCGGCGACGTTTTCTTCTACGGCGTCACCTCGCGGCGCCCCTTTACGCATCTAGGTGCGCGTGGCTTTGGCAGGACGCGTACCTGGATTGATTTCGACCATCCGGCAGCGCATGTGCCTAGCGGTGACGACGGCAACACGCTACGTTTCAAGGCCTGGCCTGCAGGCGGGATCGGCGACGCTTACGGCGGTGCTGATGTACAGAAAGATGTCCGTACGGTGGTTTTTGTCTCAGACTCCTTCCGCGGCGGCGGCGATCCGCTCCGAAAAGCGGTTATGGATGGTGGTGATTTCGGCGACCGCGGCAAGGTGTCTCACACTGTGTCGATCTGGAAAAACGCAAGCGGTGCGGTGACAAAGGGCACGACACGGCTCAACGGTCGAGTGGTAGACGGAACCGTGACGGGTTATACGGGCGCACCCGAAGTGCTGTCGCTCGTTACGACGAATCAGGTGAAGCTCGGTCTTCTCGGTAATTTCTTCAATTCGCAACAAACATCTGGCTATGGGGAAATGCTGGGCGAAATCCTGATGTATTCGACCGAGCTGACCGCCGCGCAGGTGAAGACGATCGAGGACTACCTGCTCTTCAAGTGGGTGGGCATCGCGCCGGATGGCTACGGCGATTTCACGGACGCGACGGTCTTCGGCGCGGGTGACGTCAAGGCGGCCGCATGGGACAATCTGCCGCAGATCGCGCCCACATTCACGGGCAGGGTGTTCCTGACGGGCGACAGCCTCGCGTTCGCATTTGACCCGGTGCTCGAAACGCCGGTCACGAATCCAATCGGAGCCGCCGGACTCGCCATTTCGCTGCCGGACGCAGTGACGGTGACCGTCGCCTTCGCGTCCAAGCCGAACGCGGGATCTTACAAGCTGATTGACGGCACGCTGGTGAATGCGGATACGCTCTTCACGCTTTCGACAACCGGCATGGCCGACGGCTCGACGGCCAAACTGCGTACCGCAGCGAATGGCGTGTGGCTGGATATCATTCCGTCGGGAACCCTCATTCTCGTCCAGTGATAAAAGGCGACCGGAGCTGAAATGAAAAAATGTCTTGTGTTGATGGTGGCCGCGCTCGCCGTGTTGGCAGCGGGGGCGGAAGTGGAGGTGCACGGTAAGGCGGTGCCGGCGCGGATGTTCTGGGGCTGGCGCGGGCACCGGCCGATCATCGTGGGGACAGCGTGGGAGCGCTTTGAACTCGCCTTCACGCCCAAGGCCGCCGATCCGGGGACGATCCACTTCCGGATACCGTCCGACAGGGCGCTCGTGGTATTCCTGCGCAACGTGCGGGTGGTCGATACGGTGACTGGTGCCGACTATCTCGATCCCGCGTCGCTCTCCTCGGCGGAGGCCTTCGCCAAGGCGTGGACGGTTTTCGACAACGATACTCTCGGTCACGCGGACGTGACAGCGGACGGATGCCTCAAGATCGAAGGGTGGGGGAAGAACAAAGGTTCCAAGCCGAATCCGCACTTCCACTGCTATACGAAGCGGACGCCGTTCGTTGAAGGCCGCCGTTACGTGCTCTCGTTCGAGGCGAAGGCGTCAGAGGATGACGTTCTTCTCAGACCCGCCGCCTATACCTGCTACGCGGGGAACTATACGCGCTGGCCATTCACAGGTCGCGATCCGTTTCCCGCGCAGGTGAAGATGGCCGCAGACGCCGGTGTCGACTTGGTTTCGTTCATGGCGCCGAAGACAATCTGGAAAGATGACGACACCTATGACTGGGCGGATCTGGACGACCTCTGCGACGAGGTCATCGCCATCAACCCGAAGGCGCTGCTCGTTCCCCGCATCAAGCTGGAAACAGCAGGATGGTGGGCGCGGAAATATCCGGACGATGTGATCACCTACGCCGATGGATCAAAGGGTCCGGCGCCCTCCGTCGCCTGTCGTCACTACCGCGAAAAGGCGTGCCGGTTCCTTGAGGCGATGACGCGCCACCTCTGCGAGAAGTATCCCGACCGCTTCGCCGGCATCCATCCGGCGGCGCAGAACTCGAGCGAGTTCTTCTACTGGGATGCATGGTCGAAGCCCTTCTTCGGCTACGACCCTGCCACGAAGGCGGCATTCAAAGCATGGCGTCGCAAGCACGGGCGTTCCGAGGCGGAGGTGCCGACGCTCGCCGAACGCAAGCTGGACATTTTTAAATCGCCGACGCTCGCCGATCCGGTGAAGGACAGCGTGCTCGTCGATTTCCGCCTCTACCTGCAAGAGGAGATGGCGGACTTTGTCGCAGAGGTCGCGTCCGCCTGCCGCAAGGCGTCCGGCGGCAAGAAACTCGTCATCATCTTCTACGGCTATCAATGGGAGTTCGCGGGACACGCACGCGGCGCGGGTACGTCGGGGCATTACGCGCTAAAGTACCTTCTCGACAAGGCCGCGAAGGATCTCGACATCCTCTGTTCGCCCATCTCCTATCTCGACCGCGCGTGGGGACAGACCGCGCCTGCGATGAGCGCCGCCGAGACGATCATGCGGCATGGCGTGATGTGGCTCTTCGAGGACGACTCGCGCACGTTTCTGGATCCGGATAAGACCGCGCGCAAAGGTGAGGGCGTGTGCATGGATCTCGCGCAGACGCGGCAGGTGCTGCTGCGCAACAACGCGCAGACCGCCATCCGCGGTTTCGGCAGTTGGTGGATGGATCTCCCTGCGTGCGGCTGGTACATGGATACGCGGCTCTGGGATTTGATGGCGCGGCTCGGGCCGTTCGACCGCGCGATGCTCAACCGTGCCCGGCCATTCACGCCGGAGGTGGCGGCGATCGTGGACGAGACCTCCATGATGTATTTGTCGCTCGGGCGCGTCTCTTCGAGGTTCGTGTCGGCGCCGCGCGCGGCGTATGGACGCGCCGGCGCGCCTTACGGACAATACCTGCTTTCGGATGTGCTGGAAAGGCCGCTCGACGCCAAGCTCCAGATTTTCCAGAGCGCGTGGTACATGACGCCTGAGAGAATCGCGGCGATCAACGCGCAGCGCGCCGCGAAACCGGATGTCACGCGTGTCTGGTGCTGGGCGCCGGGGTATCTCACGCCCGGCGGCAAAGACGTGGGCGGCATCGAGGCGCTCACCGGCTTCAAGGGCAAGGCGCTCACGTCCACGGATGGTAGCGCGATAGCGACCGAAGAAGGGCGGCGGCGCGGACTCCCCGAACGCCTCGCGGCGAAAGACAAGCCCCCGTTCGTCGATCTGTTCGGCGTAGAGGCCACTGACGCGGAGACGTGGGCGCGATTTGAGGACGGCACGCCCGCCATCGCTGTGCGTAAAAATGCGTTTGGCGGGAACGAGGTGTTTCTCGGCACGCCAGCCTGCCCGCCGGAATTGGTTCGCGCGCTCGCGGATCTTGCGGGCGTTCATCGTTACGTGAAGAACGGCAACGCGGCGATTTGGGCGGCGGAAGGATGGCTCTCAGCGATGGCAGATGAGCAGGGCGGCAAGGTGACCTTCGACACAGGTGTCGCCGGTCCTGTGAAGGATTTCTTTACGGGCAAGAACGTCGCGGACGGTCCGGTCTTCACGCTCGACATGACCCCAGGCGAAACACGCCTCTTTGGGTTTGGTGATTAGTGCCTTACCGGCCGATAAAGCCATTAAAAACCCTGCTCTGTTTTTGCCAGACATATTTTGACATGCAACGTTTGAGGATGTGCTCCGCAAGGATTCAAGGCACGCTATTGAGTGTTCGCTAAAGGAGAAACTTATGACACGCTGGATCATTTTGTTTGTCTTCGTATGTTTGACGGTGAGCGCAGAGGTCAAGATGGTGCCGCCGCCGAAAAACCTCAAAGATTTGGGGCGCACGTGCCGTCTCGCTTCGGAGAGTGTGATCGTTGTGAGTTCACGAGCGGGGCAGACCGAACGTGCCGCTGCTGAGCGGTTGCAGACGCTGATCACACGGCGCTTCAAAAAACGGCTGGAGATCGTCGACGAAGCCAATACAACGGTCGGCGGGAAACAGCAGATCCTGCTGGGGCTGCCCGCCTCGTATGCCCGTCTGAATGCGGCTTTGGCGAAGAGTAGCGTTTCCTTTTCGGCGGAAAAACTCGGATCGGACGGCTTCCTGCTGGAGATGATTCCGGCTGCCGCAGGCGACACGGTGATCATCGCGGGTGGCGGTCCGCGCGGCGTGCTCTATGGGCAGGACGCTTTCTTTGATCTGCTTGAACGTCGCGACGATGGGATCGTTTTCCCGGCGGTGTCCGTGCAAGACTGGCCGAGCATCCCTTGGCGAGGACGCCCGCATTCGGTGCTGGCGCATCATCTTGAACCGGGGTCCATGGACGCATACGTCCGGGCACGGCTCAATTTCACTGACGTGCGCGACAATCCGCATGTGCGGGCGAACCTTGTTTACGAGGCGCGCAAGGCGTCGATGGGATGCCCGCCCGGTGTGCCGCTTGATAAAGAGCGTATCGCACAACACATCGCTAACGCCCACAAGCATGATTTCTTCGTCTACGGGACGGTGTCCTGCGCCGTGCCGCGTGAACGCTTTGACCAAGTGCTCAACACTTACCGTGAATTGTTGGCGCTGGGCGCGGATGGCCTTTGGATCTCGTTCGACGACTCCGGTACAGGCGGTTCGCCCTGCGAGATCATCAAGCATGTGCTCGCGCTCGGGGCCGAACACGGCATCAAGGGACGAGCTGTCGCCATCACGCCGCCACTCAAGGAGTACCAAACAATCAATCTGCCGCTCAACCGCGAAATGGCCGCCGTGCCGGGTATGGCGGATGCGACGTGGTTCTTTACCCGTGTGCCGTGCGCGGCGGACGCGGCCATGGCCAAGGATATCGGGTTGCGGCGGCTGCCTGGTTGGTGGCACAACCTTGTGAACATCACGGCTGGCTTCACACATTCGGGAGAAGTGGTCGCGCCGTTGCGAGTGAGCAATCTCCCCGGATATCTCGACCTGCAGCCCTTGTCAAGCGGTTGGGGGCAACCCAAGTACGATGCGATCCGAGAAGCGGCGTCGCACACGGATACGGTGTTGCTGTGGGGGTTGTGTTCGGGCTTCCCCAATGAGTACGAGTTGACCGCGCTGGGATACTGGGCGTGGAATCCTAAGCAGCACAATTGGGACGACACGCGACTCGCCATCTACCGCCATGTGTATGGTGCGCCCGCGATGGATGACGCGCGTCTTTTCGATGACCGGATGAAGGAGTTGAAATCCTATTATGAGCTTTCTGGGAGATGGAATTTTGTGGAGTCCCCATTGTGGCCGTGGCGGCTGAAACGAGTTGAAGACAGGGAGCAGGTGCTGCAGCGTATCGCAGATATGGAGAATATCTACGCGCGTTTGGTTCGCAACGCTCGTCAGGAAAGTGCCTTGGAGCCAACGAGGCTGGAAAGAGGGTACCTTGAGCCGATGGGTGCCAGTCTGCGTTTCGCCAAAAAAATGGCAGAACTTGAATATCCCGACTACACGTACGCATCCTTTGAATCCGACATGCTTGATCTTTTGGAGTCGGGAAAAACCGGCGGAGTCGAGGGAATCCTGGCTGAACGCAGGCAAAAAATCCTGTCCGGCCTGGAACAAATTCGCCGCGAGTTGGCCGAGTTGAAAGCTGTGGACCGCTATGTGGATCGCTGGGAGCAGCGGCTCTCAGGGGTGAAGTACTGGCAGGCACTTGTGGACAAACGGACCGCTGACATGCAGGCGCTGTTCAAGAAGCAGATGGCGCGTCCCGTGCAGGAGTTGTTGCCCTACTTGCCGGATGCCACCGAGCGTGACTGGCGCATGATTTTTGATTGTTACGGAAACCCGCCGACAGGAAACGTTATCGCCAAGTTCCCCTCTGACCAGTGGCTCAAGGAACCGGCATCTTGGCGGGGCGTGTGGGGGATCGGTGCCTACACGACCGGTACGGTTCAAACGGTGGCGCTGGTTTATCCTGACGGGCGGCCTTCAGCGGTGGGAGAGTACGCGGAGGTCACGGCCCGCATCGACGTGCCCCCATTCAAAGAGCGTCTGTTGCTGGATGTGTTCGTGCAGGATTCACGCCGGGATGCCCGTTACAAACAGTTTCGCTTTTTACAGTTGTGGGCAGACGACTCCTTGATCTGGAGCGAGGATATCGCACTCGACCGGAAGGACCGCGCATGGGTGACGGTGGACATCACAGACAAAGTTCAGAAAGAAAAAGAGGTGCGACTGCGTTTCCGTGTCGTTGACCGCAAACCGGTGGGCAGTCATTTGACGGTTGCATTTGTGGGACCGTTCCTGTTGCGGTCAGAGTAGCGCCGTAGGCAAAGCCCGCGAATAGGTTGTAAGGCTGTGAGACTGTGAGGCTGTATAGCGGCGTGAACGCCGTCCACAGAACTTATTGCATCTTGCCGATCACTTCCTAACTCTTTTGCGCGCCAGCCCAGTTGTTAGTTGTTCGTTATTCACTATTACTTCTCTCCCCGATGTTCAAAAAAAGTTCTGTCCGAAATCGAACGCAGACCTATGCGGTATACGGTAAGATACAACCATTGTCATGGGTCGGTGGTGCGGTTTGCGGCGTGCTCGTCGCGACCACGCCCCATAAGCAGGAGAGCAGCATGAAAACGAACATCGGAAACCGGTTGCGAACGGTCACGTGTGTGCCGTTCATCTGTCTGGCAGGGCTTCTTGCCGCAAACGGGCAAACCTCCACCAACCGCTGGCAGGGTGTCGGCAATACCGGCGTCGGGGACTTCGACGAACCGACCAACTGGAATATCGGGCAGGTGCCGGGTCCAGACTCTTTGGCGGTGTTTAACAACCACTCGGGCTTAAAACAAAACTGGCAGGTGACGCTCGGCAGCGACGTGACCAACAAGGACGTGTCGATGATCGCGCCGCTAGCGGATTATGAAACGCTCTTCGTCATGAATCAGCACGTCTGGACCGTAAAGGATAACATGCTCATATGGGAGGCCTCGGGCGGACGTGTCACGTTCACCAACGGCACGGTTCGTGCGCGAATGTGTAATTTTAAGCCCCATTCCGGCTCGCCGGTCACCAATCTGGTGTTGACCATGGCGGATGTCGTCTGCGAAGCGAAAGACATGTACGTTGCCGCCGCAACCGCGACGCATGACGGCGGG
>JAKJHA010000120.1 GCA_022704125.1 Verrucomicrobiota bacterium
GAGCGTTGAAAGTTAGGCCATCATTTGTCCCCGGCTCCACCGGGCGGCGGGCTAAACGATTACTCATCTGCATACCTGAAGGGTACCAAGATGCTCTATCTGCGGCAATCCTTGAAAGGTAATCGGCTAGTGGCAGGGATGCTCGAAAATCGCACGTTTCTAACGAAGAGATAAGCAAGACTGGGGGCGCGGACGGCCTCTTCCGCGAGAAAAACTGTCAGGGGAGTCCCCTCCACTTACCTCAAACAAACCTTCCGGCATCGCACGGTCACGCGCCCGTTCGGATACGGTTGCGTCTGAAAGCCAATCCGTCCGGCCGTTGCCCCCGTCACTCGGCACCTGTTCACAACCGAACCATTCCACTTGACCGTCACCACCCCGCCGTATGCAGCAATTTCGAGCCGATTCCACGCGCCCGCTTCGGCACCCACAGCCGCCAACCGCGGCACGCGCAAGTAACCGTCCGGACGCGCGGCCGTGTCCCGTGCGACGGCGTACCCCGGCCATCCCCACACGTCGCCGATGTCCGTGGTCTTGCCCTGCACCTCAAGCCCCGTGTACCCACAGTAACCTTGCGAATCGGAACGCAAACCAATCACGAATCCCGCGTCGCCAAATGCGCCCGTCGCGTAGCTCACCTCCATCGTCAGCGTGAAGTCCGCCTCCGTCAGAGCCTTCGTCATCAACACAGCCGCATGCGTCCCGTTCATCGTCAGAACGCCGTCCTTGATTTCGAACGTGTCGCCGATCACTCGCGGTCCCGCCTCCGGACCGATGGCGTCAAAATCAGCGAGCGTTTTTCCCGCGAGCAGATCCACCTCCTTACGCACGCCCGGCACATCCTCCTTGCAACTCTCGCCGCCCACCGCCGGCTGTGGTGTCTTCACCACGGGCAGCGGGGCCATCGGCTCCGGTTCGTTCGCCGTAGCGATGTCCACACGCCCCGGCTTGTACCAGAGCGATTCGAAGTAGCATCGGTCCGTTTCGAATGCATTCACGTCCTCTGCCTTTGCGTCCGACGGCAATACGCCCCATGTCTTCATCCACCGCACGTAGTGAGGGTTCGGCACGAAGCCAGGCAGATCGGGACGCAGCGACTTGTTCGCGATCTGCCGCGCGGATGCCGCCTTGATCGCACCGAGGATTGCCTGATAGTCCCTGTCGTCTTTGCTGAAGAAGACAACTTCACGTCCGTATGCCTCCTTGCACCACCCCCAACCACCTGCGGCCGAGCAAAGCGGCGCGTTGAGGATCATCGACTTCTCCGGATACGACAGATCGTACAGGTTCCAGCAGTGCTTCGGTTCGTTCATACGCACGCGGTTCCGCACACGCCGCCCCATCATCGCCTCGCTGTCATGGCACACAAGACAGCGGTTGTACACAATTCCCTCAAGAGGCGCGCCGATCTTCACGGTGTTGACATTCTGTTGCGCACCCGCCACCGCGCTCTCGGGCGTGTTCCACACGGCGTACGTTCCGGGGAACGTGCAGCTCGACTCGATCCACAAACGGATAACGTCTCGGTCCCGCGCACTCATCTGCACGCCGTGGTGGTGCCCGTCGATCTTTTTCATGATCCCACTCGCGCCAGACCCGAACCCGTACGGTTCGTGTTCCCGATGCTCGTAGTTGTAGCGCCCCTGCATGTAGCTCACCTGCTCATACGCACAGAGCGAATAGTAGCTTTGGCTGAACCACTCCGTGCGGTCTCCCGTCAGCAGGACGCGTCCGGCCGGACCACCCTTCCGGTCTGGATTGTGGCACGACACACAGTTCCGGTCCAGCACCGGTTGCACGTCGCTCGGATAGCAGATGATGTCCGGCACGTCCGCGCACGGTTCCAACGATTGCACCTCGCCCGCGAGCGCTTGAAGGCGCCCCCGCGTGCTATCAGGCAGCTTCGCGACCGTGCGGTTCTCATGGCATCCCACGCACCCCTGGTGCTCGCCCGGCATCACCATCGTGTAGCTCTGCATGCGCTTAACTGCCAGCCCGTCCTTGTCGAGTGCGACAAAGTAGAGTCCGCGCAGAGCGGGTGCCTTGAACGCGCACGACCCGTCCTCGTACACTTTCGCCGTGCCGACGATTCGCCTCAGGGTGTGGGACCCGTCGCAGCTCAGGAGCCCCGGCAGCGAAAAATAGCTCACGGGTTTCGGCAGATCTTCCATCACGAGCAGCGTCTTGATCGTGCCGCGCGCGACACCTGCCATTTCCGCATTACGTCCCTTGTAGATGTCACTCACCACGAAGGTGCCATAGTCAAGCGCACGGTTTATTTTCGACGCGAGCACAGGTTCACGCGGACGCGCCATCACGGGACGAGGATCATGCGCCATGATCGGCGCCTCGTACAGTTTCTCAAGGTTTCCGTGGTCGTCCATCGCGTAGATCGTGCGGTTCTCCACCACAAGAAAACAGTCGGACGCCAGTGCGCAGGGCGAGTGGAAGGCGTCTTCGCCGCCTAGCCACCCCTGCTCGGGCCAACGCTCGTCAAAAGCGGGACGCGGCGGCGAGATGATCATATAGTTGTCGAAGGCGTCCGGGCCGCCACTCAGATCCGCCACCGCGACGTGTCCCGTGTTCTCGCGCAAACCGCTCCACGGCTGTAACGTGAAGACGACCTTTCCCGGCGCTCCGGGAATCGCCGTCGGCGACCCCTTCACACGGATACGTTGACGACGCGCGATCCACGCGGCCGCGTTGCCGCCGAAGGCGACCATCTGCGCCGTGCCGTCCGGATTCATTGTCCAGATATCGCGGTAATGCGCAATCGATGCGTCTACATACTCCCAGCGGTCGTAGACGATCTGACCGTTGTGGAGCACTGCGGGATGGTCGTCGCGAACGTTGTTCGCTGAGAGCATGAGCATGTTCTTGCCGTCGCCGTCCATCCGGAAGAGCTGTGCGCCCGGCGAGTGGTTGCACGGAATGAAGCGACGTCCGCGCGAGGAGCAGAAGACGATGCCGCCGTCCGGCAGATACTCCGCCCCGAAGTCGTCCCACCGCCAGCCGAACGTGAGCTGTTTCACGTTGCCGCCGTCGGCGTCGCTCTCATAGAGATTGTAGTTGTGCGCGCCCGCACGTCGCCAGGCGAAGAGCAGCCGCGTGCCTTCGTAGTTCACGCGCACATCGCGGAAATTGCCGCTTGCGTCTTCGATCACGGTTTCGACGCGACCGCTCTTCAGATTGAGCGCGCGGATCGCGCTGCCGTCAGGAGCGTGATACCAGTCGTTCGGATTGACGGCATCACCGCCGAAATTACGATAGTAGTGCCCGTCCTTGTAAAGCCGACGCTCAATGAAAACGATTTTCTCCGCGCCGCCCATTAACTGCAGCGCACGTTCCTTAAGTGCACCCGCCAGAACAGGCAACGACAGAAGGCAGATAATACAAATGAAGCGCATGTGTCTATTCCAGCGTAAAGAAGATACGGAAGCCCAGACGTCCATTCTGCGCAGTCTGTGTCAAAGCGGTGCCGCGGAAAGTGCTCCTGCAGTTTCCCGCCGCATCGAAAGCGCCGCCACCACGGTAGATGCGGTACACCGACGTCGTGCCGCCGACCGGATCAGTTTGCCAGTCGTACGTGTAACCCGCGTTACGGTCGAGCGTCATCTCGCTCACGTTACCGTAGAGATCGTAGAGGCCCCAAGCATTCGGCACATAACTGCCGACCTTCGTCGTGCCGCCTGACGTCAAATCGGAATTCGCGTCTGTTCCACCGTTATTGGTCTTGTAGCGAGCGAGGAGATTCAAGGCCGCGTTGCTTTCGAGATTCGTCGTGGGGTTCGACCCATCATACCACGTCGAGATCGTCCCCGCCCGGCAGGCGTATTCCCACTGCGCCTCGGTCGGCAGATTGAACGCGAGATCCGTCCGCGCCCGCAATTTCCCCATGAACGACGTCTCGCCCGGCACACGTACGAACGGCCACGTCTCACTACGCATGTTTCCGTCAGCACCTTCATGTACACGCGCCCATGTGATGTTTTCCACGGGGCGGACCTCCCAGCAGCTTGGATTGGTGTAGTAAGACGGCTTTAAGCCAGTCACTTCGTAATACTGGCGCTGCGTGCATTCGAAGATGCCCGCGTAAAAATCCCGCGTGAGCGTCACACCATGCGTGCCAGTTAATTGCCAATCGTACCAGCCGTCGCCGTCAGTGCCGTCGCCGCGCCCCATCTGGAACGAACCCGCGGGAATGTGACGGAACCAGACGTTCGTTGTGCGGCAGGCATCGTTTGTGAGATCCGGGCCCGTCATCGAAAAGGTGACGGGATACGTCGCCGCATCTTTACCGGCTGACAGGTCGAGCATCGCCCACTTCGCGATCTGCGCAGGCGGCTCGCCGTCCACAGCCCACTCCGAGACCTCCGCCGTCACTGTTGCCCCTTCGAGATCCGCGCAGTCCGCCGCCGCGAACCAGCGGATCTTCTTCACCATTCCTGGCTCGACCGTTTTCGGGTCGCGGAACGTCGAGACGTCTCCGGAAACCGTCAACGTGCGTGCAACCGCCGCGCCGTTCGTCTTCACCGCGACCGTCACGTACGCCGCCGTCTCACCGACAAAGTCGTATGTGACCTCGACAACCTTTGTCACCGCATGTTGTGTCACAGCGACGTTTGAAACGGTCGCATTCGCAAACAGGGCCGTACAACCCAAAAGCAAAAGTAACTCCCTCTTCATGCTCAGCCCCCTTCTCACCAGACCATTATCAAGGTGCCAAAATGGAGCGTGTCCACCTTCGCCGCGCCATCGCTCTCGTCAGCATCCGACTTACGCACCGTCGTCACCGTGCCATTCGCCGTGCCCGTCGAAACGGGCGTGGGCGAAGCATAGGCGACGAAGGACAACAGACCAAGCGCAATCAGAATTCTCATGACAGTCTCTCCTTACTGATTGTTGCGCAACATGACACGGAACCCAAAGCGCGCATGCGACTGCGCGGTAGCGAGGCGGTTACGCGCCCCCGAGCGGCATCCCGGCATATTGTCCCAGTTGCCGCCGCCCTTTGAAACGGCACCGGCCGTATACGGCAGCCCACGCGGATCGACAACGGGATCGCTGCCCAGATCATCACCGATGGGCCGACCTGTTTCGTCGTTAGCAGTGCTGATGCCGTCCACACACCATTCCCACACGTTGCCGATCATGTCGTAGAGACCCCAGGCGTTCGGCACATAGGATCCCACACGCGCGCTTCCCTTGGTCACGGGCAACGTGGTACTCGTGTCACCTCGACTTCCACAATTCCCCTCCCATCGCGCAATCAGATTGAGATTATCCGATGTAAGCGCCCCGTTGTAGAGCGGGGTCGTTGTCCCCGCCCGGCAGGCATACTCCCACTGCGCCTCGGTCGGCAGGTCAAACTCAAGCCCCGTCGCAGCCTGCAACCGCCAGAAAAACGACTGTGCTCCCACGGTATTGCCCCCCTTCATCCAGTTCGTATTCGAACGCAGACGATTGTACCCCTCGGGAGATTCGCGACCCGAGAGGTAGTTGACCATCTCGACGGGACGCGTCGCCCAGTATTCGGGATGCGCGTTGTGCGAAGGCTTCGTACCCATCACCTGATACCACTGATACTGAGTGAGCTCGAAGACGCCGATGTAGTAGGACTTCGTCAGTGTCACCTGGTGCTGCGTCTCGCGCACGAAGCTGTTGTGGTTCGGCTCGTCCGCCGGCGTCCCCATCATGAAGGTGCCGGGGGTGATCAGTTTGAGCCAGAGCTCATCCTTACGGCAGGAGTCGCTTGCCCAATCCGGCGGCGTGGACGTAAAGCGCACCGGCCACTTCACAGCCTGCGGCGCACTGAGGTCGACGATGGCATACTGAGCGATACCCTGAGGCAGTTCGGCGTAGGCGCGTACAATGGCCTTGGCCGTGTGCGTCACATTACTGCGCCAATCACTGCAGGCACTCCATACGATCCGCTTGCCGGTGCCCGGCGCAATCTGCTTCGGGTCGGCGATCGTCGAGACGTCGCCCGAGAACGTACGCGCTTCGGCGAGACGCACGCCGTTCGTCTGAATTTCAACCGTCACGTACGCATCGCTAGCGGCGACGAGATCGTACCCCACCACCACGTCACGTCCCTGTTGCGCAATCGTGACGTTCTGCACGTCGACGCCCGCCAGCGCGGCCGCGCAGCCTAGTGTTAACACACAAGCAATCCATGTTCCCTTAGCTTTCACACGCCGCCCCCTTCCTCCTGAGCAATAACCATTCCAAAGCACGCAGTTATTATGGCAAAGTCCGCCAGAGATTTATTGTAATATTTGACCAGATAACTGTAAAATCCTGCCACATCATTACCCGATACAAAACGCCGCGCATGTTGCTATAATGATGGCTATGAACGCAAAAACCAAACGCAAGCTGCAGACCGACTTCTTGACAAAGTCCGGGCCGAATGCACGCCTGCTCAAGGATGCGATGGACTGTCTACCCCACGTCTTCTTCAACATGAAGGACGCCCAGGGCCGCATCATGGCCATCAATCCCGCCAACTGCGAACTCTGTAACATTCGCAGCGAATTGGACGTGATCGGGAAGACCTCCATCGAACTCTTTCCCCGTGTCCTTGCCGAAAGCTACCGCGCCGCCGACCAGATCGTTCTCAATACCGGGATACCCCTTCTCGACACGCTTGAGGATCATCCCGCCGACCGTTCGACCACCGAGCATGTCTCAAACCGCTTTCCCGTGCGCAACGCCGAGGGGGTGGTCATCGGCACCTGCTGCATTTACTACCGGCGCCCCGAGCGGAAAGGTCCGACCAACTGGCAGCGCAACATGCAGACCGTCACCGCCTACGTCGATGCGCACTACGCCGAGAAACTAGACACCCCCAGTCTCGCCAAACTCGTTCACGCCTCCACGACGAGCTTCCACCGTCAGTTCGCTCAGATTCTCGGCATCACACCGAACGAATACCTCACCACCGTGCGGCTCAACGCCGCGCGCAGACTGCTGGAAGAGACCGACCGCCTCGTCGCCGATATCGCCGCCGACGTCGGCTTTCACGATCAGAGCCACTTCACGAAAGCCTTCAAGAAGGCTCGCGGAATCACCCCCGGTGCCTACCGCCGCCAACATCGTCGCTCATGAATTTTTTGCCAGCGAGTTTCGGAGTTTAGGAGACATCGGCACCATGCGAACTGCCATGCGCCCGCGCTCATTTTCCGCTTTAAGCCGGAAGCGAACTTGAGTATGATGACAGGCAGGATTATAAGTTTTCTGTTGTCATCAAAGGAGTGAACCATGGAACGGACGATACAGCGCTTCACATGTGCGGTTATTCTGTGTGCATCTGTGCTCGGCACCGTCTCGCCATGCTTTTCGCATGCAGGCGTGTATGACGATGCTGCCGCCTAGTGGCATTTCGACTACGATCCGAACCACGACCCTCTGGCCGTGAATGTCGCTGCAGCGGATGAGATCCGCGACCAGCGCGACTGGGGCACGGCGGCCGTGAAGGGCG
>JAKJHA010000121.1 GCA_022704125.1 Verrucomicrobiota bacterium
CAGCGTGCCTTGCGCGAGGAGGTACGCAAGGTCAGGCCGGATGGCGCGAATCTGGCCGAGGTCGGCGCGAGCGTGCATGGTGCGGTCAGCGACTCCACCTACGATTTTGAACTCTGCTACCATGTGCTGCATGATTTCCGGCGTTCTCCGGCCGATGTGTTTGTGCCGCGTCTGCGCCGCTGGCTGCATGAACAGCAATACGCCGAGGTGCCGGACTTGGTGCGCATGCGTCATGTGGAGAGCCATGACAGCCTGCGCTCCGGTTTATGGTACGGCGCGGATGCGCAACGCGCGTTGGTGGCGTTGATCAGTTGGATACATGGCATCCCGATGGTCTATCACGAGATGGAGGACGGCCATTATGAAGCGTACCGCCGTATCTTTCATGTGCGGCGGCATGTGCCGGAGTTGAACACCGGAACGGCGGATTATTTGAGCGTGACCGCGCCGGACGGTGTGTTCGCGTGTCTGCGGAGCGGGGAGCGGCCCGCACGCGCCGATGCGGCGTGGCACGAGGAGTATGATTGGGACACGCGGCCGAACGCTGCGGCGCGCGCGTCGGTGGTGCTGGTGAATCTTAACGGGACGGCGGTGACGGGTAGGGTGTCGGTGCCGAAGGCGAGCTTGCCTGCAGCGTTGCAGGGTGCGGCATGGGCACGGGATTTGATGAGCGGCGAGCGCGTGGCTCTGCATGAGGGTGTCTGCGAGGTGTCGCTGTCGGCGTTCGGGTACACGGTTCTGCGGTTGGAGAGCGCGACGTTGCCGTCGTGTACGCCGGTGCCGGAGGAAGCGGTGTCAAAGCCCGCTGTTGCCGCGCGCGCGGACGGTGCGACACTGCGGGTCGGTCCGTTGGTGGCCGATGCCAAAACCGGATGGGCACGTGCGTGGCGTACCGGATGGCGGCGTGAGACGCCGCTGAGCGTGGACGTGGCGTTGCCGGCCGGTTGGGGCGCCAAGGCTGTGGCACCTGCCCGGTTGAATACCGTGACGGACGGCGTGGACGCCGAGTATGTGTGGCAGGGGAACACGCTGACGGTGCATCAGCGTGAGGCGGATGACGGTGTAGAAATCAAGGCCGCGTGGCCGGATGGCGCACCGGTCGATGCGGCGTTGGTGATCACGCTCGACGAGGCGCGCGCCTGGTATGCGGATACGGCAGAGGGACGTTTCGAGAGTCCGTTCCGTGTGCGGCATCCGGACATGACGATGCTGGGTACCGTCGGCTCGATTTACCGCTTGCCGCAGGGCGGTGCTGTGCTGTGGGACTCGCGTCGCCACCCCTTCGGCTTGGATGGTGTGCATGCCCGTGTAGGGGTCCGGTTGCCTGACGGGTGTGACCTTGCGTTGACCTTTGATCCTGCGCGGTTGCCGGCTTCGGTACGGTTGCTGGATCGCGTGGGCGAGCGGCACGGCTTGAATGTGGCCGTGGTGTGGCGCGGTGACGAGCATGGCGTGACGTCAGGCGTGGATGAGGTACGTTTCCATATCCGTTCCGCGCGTGAGCGTGAAGCGGCGTCGCCGGGCAGCGGCGATCCGCGCTTGATCGCGGTTGGCGGCGGTTGGCAGTTTGAAAACGCGCACTACCGCGCGCGACTCAGTCGCGCCGGCACGCTGGTTGGGCTTTGGCGGCGTAACGGCGATGCGTGGCAGACGATCGTGCAGAAAGACGGCCTGTACACGGACAAAGGCTTCGCAGAGGATCGCAAGTACATCGCGCAGGAAAATGACGTGGAGGCCAGCGCGCGCATTGAGCCAGCGGGGGCGGACGGGATACGCCTGCGGGTCACAGGCGAAATGCGGGGGTTCGGTCGATTCGAGAAGTTGGGACATCCGGTGCGCTTCAACAGCGTCTTCACGCTGGGAGAAGGACCCGCGTTCCGCCGGTTCACGGCATTTCAAAGCACTGCGGCTACAGGCCGTGCCTTTCTTTCGCAACGTACCGCCTTTGACGGGGCGGCGCGCGCGGCCTTCAGCGATGCGGCGGGTGTTATCCTGTCACGCGATGCATACACCATCCAAGGACGCACCTGCGAAACGGCGAAGGCGAAAGACCCGTCGCGGTTGCCTACCGACATCCGTATCGCATGTGCGGACGGTGTGACAGTGCGTCTGGCGGATCTGAGATGGACCGGCGTGCGACCGGGCAATGTGTTCCTGCATGGCTTGGATCTGCATCTGGCGTGGCTGGATGGGGACACGGGTACGGCGGGACCGGACACTTGGCACGGGGTTTCGATGAGCGTCTCGTGTGAAGAGGACGCGGTCGCCACGCCGGATGATGCGGCGCAAAGCATTGCGGCGGTTGCCGCTCCAGTCGGTTTGGTGCGGGATGGCAGTTTCGATGGGTACGGTGCAATCGGCGGGGCGTTGCGGCTGGTGCGGTCGGGGCTCGACTGGCCGTCGGAGCGGGCTGCGGCGCAGGTGAGTTGGCGTCTGCCGGAGGGCGCTGAGATTGTGCGTGAAGGGGGCAATCCATGTGCGCGCGTCGATGGCGATGGGGCCTCCTATCGGTTGATTCATCAGACGTTGGCGGCACGGGCGCTCACGCCGGGAACCACTTTGCGGCTCACCGCCCGCATGCGTGGCGAGGGGGTTCAGAAGGGGGACATCGAGTGGAAAACCGCCTGTCTGCGCTGGTGTGTGCTGGCCGAGGGGCGTACGTCTTATCAGACGGTCAGTTTGCCGGTGGGGGACAGCGCGTGGCGCGAGTACAGTGTGACGGTCACATTGCCGCAACAATTCAGTAACGTGGCGATGGAGGCCGGCCTTAACGGCAACTGCGGCCGGGTCTGGATCGACGACGTACAGGTCACGGAGCAGAAATAAAACAGAGAGGCCGACCCCGAATAGGATCGGCCTTTCTGTCAGATCAAATCATGCGGGTGAGATTACCAGCGGGTCTCGCGGGATTCGCGACGCTCGCCACCACGCTCGCCACCACGACCGCCGCCGCCGCGACCGCCGCGGAAGCCGCCGCCGCCACCACCACCGAAACCGCCGCCGCCACGACGCTCTTCGCGTGGCTTCGGCTGCGACTCATTCACGCGCAGCGCGCGGCCGTCCAGCTCCTGGCCGTTCAGGGCGTCGATCGCCGCTTGAGCTTGGGCGCGGTCAGGCATCTCGACGAAGCCGAAACCTTTGGAACGGCCCGTCATGCGGTCGGAAACGACGCGCGCGGAAGCAACCTCGCCGTATGCGGCAAACGCGTTCCGCAGGGACTCATCATTCGTCGAATAGGCAAGATTGCCAACATAGATGTCCATGTCTCTGTCCTTCTCTACTTCACTCACGCCATGCTTGTTCAGTGTCCGGCGGAACCGGCTCCCATGGCCAAAACCGATTCCGTAGGCAACCTGCCTATCCTGCGCGGTTCACAGATGTAAACCTACGACAGTCCCAAATGTGGTTTCCGTTGGAATGCTGGAAGAGTCAGAAGGACGCGAGAACGCTGAACCGCACGAGAGAGGCTGGCGTCATGACGAACCCAGGCTTTCTAGCCTCCACACTTCAAAAAGTCACCTGCCGCCCTGTTTCAGGCGCCCCCTCCATCACGACGAACTGAGCCCCGGAACCCTGCGCTCCAAGATGATGAAAAAATCAGCCGTTCTGCAATTGGTACCGTTAGTATTGTCTTTTTTGTGACGTGATGTCAATACTCCGCAAAAATTATTTTTGGTCTCTGGTGTAATCGGTTAGTGACAGGGGGCATGCGAGTTTAGTGCGTGGTTTGTTCTGCTCACTTTTTTTCTCTTAGACTAAACCACTTTCCGCTTGCCGCGTTTTCTTTTTTGATCTACACTGCGCCCAATTAGTGGTCGTGCTGTGGATCATCTCGTTCACTCATTTGACGAAAGGTTAGACCGTGAACAATAATACCGCGTCCTGTCTCCGCGCCTTCGCGCTCGCGTACCTCGTCTTTTTCACCCCATTCGCCTTGTTCGCCGCCACCTACACCGACGGTCCCCATACCTACACCTATGCCACCAGCGGCGGCAACGCCACTATCACTGACTACAGCGGCCCCGGTGGTGCTGTCTCCATTCCTGCCGCCATTAACGGCTATTCCGTCACCGTCATCGACGACTACGCCTTCTCAAGTCTCGCCTCCCTCACCGTCGTCACCCTCCCCGCCAGTGTCACACACATTGGTGATGCAGCCTTTTACGACTGTACCGCACTCACCTCTGTCACTATCCTCGGCAACGTCAACCTTATCGGCTACAGCGCCTTCAGCGACTGCACCGCACTCACCTCTGTCCTCATCACTGGCAATCGCCCGACAACGGTCCGTTCCGACGCCTTCAATGGAACTCCCGTCGCGCTCATCATCTACTATCTACCCAGTACCACCGGGTGGACTCCGACTCTCGCTGGAAAACCGACCAAACTGATTCCGCTTACGCACACTTCCGATGGCACGCAAGTCACGATCAAGGGCCTCGCTGACACGTCGTATGCCGGTCACCTCCTCCTCCCGCCAGCATTGAACGGCCTCCCCGTCACCATCATCGACTCCTATGCTTTCCGGGACTGCGCCTCCCTTACCTCTGTCACCATCCCCAACGGCGTTGTCTACATCTTCTCCGAGGCCTTCCGCCGTTGTTTCTCTCTCACCTCCGCCACCATTCCGGACAGTGTCATAGGCATCCATGGTGCGGTCTTTGGAACCTGCACTTCCCTTACAAACATAACCGTGTCTGGTAACAAGCCGAACCCGCACTATGCCGATATCAATGGCGTGTTGTTCGATCTCAGACACACGACACTGATTCAATATCCTGGTGGCCGTTCCGGCCCCTACACCATCCCTGACGTAGGCACCGCCATCGGCGACTACGCCTTCCGAGACTGCACCTCCCTCAAATCCGTCACCATCCCTGGCAGCGTCACCAACATCGGCGATTCCGCCTTCCGCGGTTGTTCTTCCCTCGTCAACGCCATTATCGGCAACGGCGTCACCACCATCGGCGACTTTGCGTTCGAAGATTGCACAGCCCTCACCAACGCCATTATCAGCAACGGCGATATCGGCACCGAGGCCTTCGGTGGCTGTGTCAACCTCGCCACCGTCACCATCGGTAACGGTGTCACCGCCATCGGCAAAGACACCTTCAGTAATTGCTCCTCCCTCAAATCCGTCACTATCCCTGGCAGCGTCACTAACATTGGCCTTCGCGCCTTCTACGGCTGTACCAACCTCGTCAACGCCATCATCGTCAACGGCGTTACCGCCATCAGTGATTCCGCCTTCAGTAATTGTTCCTCCCTCAAATCTGTCAGTATCCCTGGCAGCGTCACCGCCATCGGTGAATCCGCCTTCTACAGTTGTAAATCCCTCGTCTCCGTCATCGTCCCCGCCAGCGTCACTTTCATTGGCGATTACGCCTTCGCCTTTTGCGACAAGTTGACCGATGTTTATTTTTGCGGTAACGCTCCCAACACGGGCGGTGACAAGTTGTTTTTCAATACCTCTGCAATCGTTTACCGGATGGCGGGAAAAACGGGCTGGCCGCCGAAAGTGCCAAACCTCTGGCAGGGCTGCCCCACGGCACTGTGGGATGGGCCTCCCCCGCCTCCACCTCCTCCCGCTCCCCCGGTGCCCGCCGACTATCTGTGCGCTCCCGCAGGTGATGCGGAATTCACGGCGGTCGGCTCGTATGACGGCTATTTCTACGCCACCGAGGCGTTCGGCAAAGCCGGGAATGCCTCGGCGGTGCGCGGCACGTTCTTCCTGAAGGTGACCAGCCTGGCGGGCAAGCTGACCGCCAAGGCAACACTCCAAGGCGGTAACGTGAGCTTCAAGGGCGCGGTCTGGCGCGGGAGGGAGGCCGATGGCACGCAACGTGCGGAACTCACCGCCTCCGGCGGCGAGAAGCTCGATCTCTTCGTCCGCCAGAACCGGATCTGGGGCACGCTCACGGGCGGCAGGGCCGGTGCGACAGCGCTGACGCTGGACGGCGCGCGCAACCGCTTTGCCGATCGCGGCGACACCGGGGCGGCGGCATTGCTGGAGACGTTCAGCGGCTACTACACCATCGCGCTGCCGGGTGTCGCGGACGGCGCGATCTCGGCTCCGGGCGGGGTGGACGCCGCGCCGCAGGGCGCGGGCTATCTGGCGGTGACGATCGGCAACAAGGGTTCGGCCAAGATCGCCGGCATACTGGCGGACGGCACCAAGGTGTCGCGCTCCAGCCGCCTGATCCTCTTCGACGGCTGCGGGCCGGAGGCGTGCGTGCCGCTCTTCGCGCCGCTCTATTCGAAGAGGGGATGGGCCGGCGGGCTGCTCTGGATCGACCCCGCGACGCGTACGGTGGAGACCGACCGCGACCTCGGCTGGTTCATCCGCTGGGAGAACCCCGGGCGCGTCGGACCGGACGGCTTCAGCCTGCTGCTGGACGCCTGCGGCGGCTTCTACGGCACGGGGGCCGCGCTGGCGGCGGCCTACCGGTTTGGCGTGGAGACCAATGGGACGGCGTTCTTCGACACATCATCGGGCGCGCTGCAAGCGTGGGCGGTGCAGCCGAAGACCACGGTAACGGCCGCAGGCAACCGCATGACCATCACGAAGGGCGCCAAGCCAAAGAAGGTCAGCGAAGAGGGCGCGACCTGGTACGAGTATGACACGGCGAACCCGGCGAACGCGAGCTTCTCATTCGCGTCGCGCACGGGAATCTTCAAGGGCAAGTTCAGTCTCTACAGCGACTACGAGGACGCCACCGGTAAGCTGATCCTCAAGGCGGTGTCCGTGCCCTATGCGGGCGTGCTGGCACCGGTGCGGGGCAAGGCATTCAAAGACCTGCCCGCCGGCCTGGGCTACTGCCTGATCCCGGACAACGACCCGGCGGTCAGAGCCTTCCGCCTCAAGCGCTCACGCCCCGTCTGGCTGGAAGAGCAGTGAATAACGAATAACGTAGCGAGAGAGTTCATTAGTGCATTAGTGCAGTATCGGCATCGCTATCGAAATCGATTATCGCGACCACGCAGTGGTCCGCAACCATGAGAGTAAAGGCGCTGCTTTAGCGGCGTCGCGTGGAATACCGCTTGCCGCTGCAAATCCATTCGTCATGGTTGAGGGTCATTGGGTACGGGTGCGGAAATACAGGGAGTTTGCGCAAGGTCACGGGGCTTCGAGGGCACTCAGCCGAAAGCCGCGGAAGGTGCGGCGGGCAGGGTCGGGATGGCTCTTGGCCGGTTGTCCGTCTACCAGTTGCGTGCCGTCATCGCTGAGTATCAGGATGTCGGCGACGCCGTTATGCTCGATCGCGATCAAGCCTTCGGGCGTGGTGTCGGACGGAAAGCGGATGGGGCGCAGGACGGGCGGCGTGTCGCTCCGCCCGTTCCACGTGTAAAGGCGCGCTTCGCCGCCACTCAGCGCCGAACCCGACATGATGAGGAAGCCGTCCGTCGTGCGGATCATGGCGCGGATGCCGTTGCCGCCGAGATTCAGCAGTGTCGGTGCGCCGAAACGTGGCGGCTG